>JBILBT010000127.1:0-8454 GCA_044353545.1 Crocinitomicaceae bacterium
CGGAGGATACACCACCCTTGTTTCTCCAACGATGGATTTAACAGGATACACGGATCCGTATATCAATTTCAACCGTTGGTTTTACTGTTATTATGGTGCTCCACCGGATGACACATTGAAAATACTCTTGACCAATGGACTCAATGTGGCCCTAGTTGACATGATTGGAGGTGAGGTCAATCAACCATCATGGCAATTTAAAGGTATTCGCGTGTCTGATTTTCTCCCACTAAGTAATTCGATGCAACTTATCGTTCGCGTTTCCGACAACGATCCTGCAGTCAATATCACTGAAGCTGGATTTGATCGCTTCTTCGTTTCGGAAGGAGATGTGACAGGAATCCTTGAGAACAATCTGAATTACACGCTATATCCCAATCCGTTCCAGGATGTCATTCACATTGATGGGCTTATGGGAGAAACAAACTATGTGCTAATCGATGCGCTCGGATCAGAAATTCAAAAGGGCTTACTGACTCAAACAGAATCAAAAATTCTTACGCTTAACTTACAATCTGGATTCTACCTTTTAGTATTGAATGGTGAAGTATACCGCGTTATCAAAGAATAGCTGTTAACTTATTGAAGGATCCCATCGCCCTCATCGAATTGAAGCATGTATATTTGTAGGGCTCATACGCACAAACTCGTGGAAAGAAAAGTAAATATATCCGTTGTCATTCCTCTTTTTAATGAGGAGGAATCACTTCCAGAATTGCATGCATGGATTGCTCGTGTGATGAATGCCCATTCCTTCGCCTATGAGATCATTCTAATTGATGATGGAAGTAAAGATGCTTCTTGGGAAATCATAGAATCACTATGTGCGCAAGATTCATCTGTTTATGGTATTAAATTTCAACGCAACTACGGCAAATCTGCAGCATTGCAAGTTGGATTTGAGAAAGCTTCGGGTGAGGTGGTCATTACGATGGATGCGGATTTGCAAGATTCTCCAGATGAAATTCCAGAATTGTACCGAATGATCATGCAGGAAGATTTCGATGTGGTTTCTGGCTGGAAGAAAAAACGATACGATCCCATTACGAAAACGATTCCTACGAAACTTTACAATTGGGCGGCAAGACGTTTGACAGGAATCCACTTACACGATTTCAACTGCGGGTTAAAGGCTTATAAGTTGGCAGTTGTGAAAAGCATTGAATTGTATGGAGATATGCATCGCTACATTCCGCCTTTAGCCAAATACGCTGGATTTCAAAAAATCGGTGAAAAAGTGGTCCAGCACCAAGCGAGAAAATACGGGGTATCAAAATTTGGATTGAATCGCTTCTTAAATGGTCCATTGGATTTGCTCACGGTAGTCTTCATGGGTAAATTTGGAAAAAAGCCTATGCACTTCTTTGGTGCCATTGGGACATTGATGTTTATTATTGGTTTTGGCTTTGCTGTCTTTTTAGGAATCGATAAACTGTTCATAGATCAAACCGCAAGACTTATTGCTGATCGAACAGAATTCTATATCGCACTCGCTGCAATGATTATTGGTTCTCAATTCTTTCTAGCAGGATTTCTTGCAGAGTTGTCAGGGAGGAATTCATCCACTAGAAATGTCTATTTGATTGAAAAACGCACGTATGACAATGAAGTGGGGAATTGACCACACATGGACACTGTTTCTCGATCGTGATGGCGTAATCAATGAGCGTCTGATGGGCGCCTATGTGCGTTCTGTTGATGAGTTTAAGTTTTTGCCTGAAGTACCTGAATCTATTGCACAACTTTCATCCATCTTTGGAAGAGTTTTCGTTGTCACCAACCAACAAGGCATTGGTAAAGGAGTGATGACTGAACGTAACCTTCAAGACATTCATGCTTATATGTGCGCCGAAGTAGAAGGACATGGTGGGAAAATTGATTTCTGCTACCACGCACCGGAACTGGATGGGGATGAAAATGTCTTGAGAAAGCCAAGGCCTGGCATGGCGCTAAAAGCTCAATCACATTTTTCCGAAATTCATTTCGAACGCTGCGTGATGGTAGGTGATTCGGACTCAGATATCGTCTTTGGTCAGCAACTTGGCATGAAAACTGTCAGGGTGCGCACCGTCGAGCCTATAGGCATTGCCGCAGATGAAACAGTGAATAGTTTGAGTGAGTTTTTAAAAGTATTGGAAGAATGAAAAATGTAATCATCATGTGCTTGGTCGTATTGCCTGGACTTCTATTCGGACAAGTCAATCAAAAAGATGCAAAGGGGCGCAAGCAAGGACCTTGGAGCAAGACCTACCCAAGAAGCAAAGCACTAGAATATCAAGGGCAGTTTAAAGACGACAAACCTGTTGGGACATTTACTTACTATTACCTGAATTCAAAGAAAAAGGCAATCGTTGTGCATGAAGAAGGAACGGGCAGATCGATGGCTACATTTTACCATGAGACAGGCGGGCTGATGAGTAAGGGAATTTACAGAAACCTCAAGAAAGATTCGATTTGGTTAAATTATACGCCCTCAGGAAGATTGAGTTCCAGTGAAACCTATAAAAATGATTTGCTCGACGGTAAACTTATTCTGTATTATCTTCCTGAAGACGTGAATGATAAGTCTTTAAAGGTTTCTTCTACCTGCATGTATACAAAGGGACTCAGAGAAGGCGAGAGTCTTGAGTATTTTTTCAACGGTGCCATTAAAGCAAAAGGCACGTTCAAGAACAACAAAAAAAATGGGATCTGGGAAACGTATCATGCCAATGGACAAAAAATGAATTTACTCAGGTACAAAGATGGTGCTCAGCACGGATGGTGTTCTGCCTACAATGCCGCAGGGAAAGAAACTGCAAAACAATACTATTATTATGGAAGGTTGTTGGAAGGGAAGGAGCTCACTGAAAAAATGACACAATTCAAAGCCTTAGGAATTGACCCCAATCAATAACATTTTTTGTATCTTGGAGCCATGAAAAGTGCGTACCGCTCCATTCTTTTTATTTCCATTGTTTCATTGAGCCTACTCAATGCCTGCAAAAAGCAAGATGCTGCTCCTGATCTGGCATATGCATATTTTGATTTGACGCATGGTAGATACATCATTTATGATGCGGTGAAGATCACTCACGATGCCGCCCAAGCGATGCATGATACCAACTATTACCAAATGAAAACGGTAATTGGCGATACACTCATTGACAACGAAGGAAGGGTGGCAAATCGCTATTTGCGTTATTTTAGGAATTCTGAACTCGATCCTTGGGTCCTCATTGATATTTATACCACAATCATTGAAAATCGGCGTGCCGAATTGGTCGAAGAAAACCAGCGCGTAATTAAATTGGTGTTTGCACCAACCTTGAGTAAATCATGGAACGCCAATGCGTTTAATTTACTGCCTACCATGGATTGCTATTATAGGGCGATTGACAAAAAAGCAAACATCGGTGCGCTATCTTTTGACAGCACACTGATCGTTGAACAGGCAGATTTTTCTTCACTAATTGGACATGAACGAAAGTATGAGGTGTATGCCAAAGGCATTGGGATGGTGTACAAGTATTTTAAAGACCTAGATATCTCCAATTTTGACACACTCAACGTCAAAAAAGGAGACGAGCTTTTTCTTACCATCAATAGTTACGGAATTGAATGATCATTCCTCGATGTTAAACCAATGCGATTGATTTCAAGACGACCTTATGACTATCAATGATGTACATTTTGATTGCCGACATTTTAGAGGTGCAATCCCATGTAAACCGAATAAAGTGAGCGGTGCAGTATGTGCGTCATGTACTGAGTATTCAAAAATTGAAAAACGCATTCTCATAGTAAAGTTGGGCGCCCTCGGAGATGTGATCCGCACGACGCCTCTTGTCGTTCGATTTCGGAAAATGTATCCAAATGCACACATCACTTGGTTGACACAATCTCCAGATATTTTACCAAAAGATGGACAGATTGATGTCATTTATCGCTTGGATGCATCTAGTCTATTTGCCATCGCGAACTCAAAGTATGATGTGGCGATCAATTTAGACAAAGAACCTGAGGCCTGTATTCTGCTGGAAAAAGTAAATGCCCAAGAAAAATTCGGATATATTCAGCGTAATGGTGTGCTTTCTGCTGCGACCCCTGCTGCCGAACATAAGTTAATGACTGGGTTCTTTGACGCCTTGTCAAAAGCAAATACCAAAAGTTACCCAGAAGAGATCTTTGACATCTGCCACATGGACTTTAAAGGGGAGGATTACCTCATTCACTTAAATGAGGACTTGGCCAAAGCGTGGAAAATTAAGATGGAAAGTCAATCCAATGGTTTGAAAATAGTTGGTTTGAATACAGGTTGCGGTCCACGTTGGAATACCCGATTGTGGAGTGAAGAGGCGTGGATTGACTTGGCAACGAAACTCAGAGAAGAGGGGTATTTCCCCATGTTCCTTGGGGGTGAGCTTGAGCATGAAAAGAATGCGCGCATGGGGCACGCTGCGGGGGTATTTTATCCCGGGCATTTCAGTTTAGCAGAATTTATTGCGTTGACAGATAGTTGTGAACTTGTCGTGACTCAGGTGTCAATGATGATGCACATTGCGACAGCGCTAAAGAAAAAGATGGTCTTGATGAACACCATTTTCAATAAACATGAGTTTGAATTATACAATCGCGGAGTCATTGTGGAGCCGCCATCGGCTTGTGAATGTTACTACGGAAACACCTGTGTTCGAGGAAATTCTTGTATGCATGACATCACACCTTCGCTTGTGCGCGATGCAGTCAATACATTGAAATAGTGCCATGAGAATTCGATTTTTATCTACCTTTTTTCCCTTTCGTGGAGGCATTGCACAATTCAACGCCTTGATGTTTCGAGAAATGGAGAAGAATCATGATGTCAAGGCATTCACCTTCAAGCGGCAGTATCCGAACATTCTTTTCCCCGGACAAACGCAATATGTTACAGAAAATGATGTCGCGGACAAGATCCCTTCTCATGCTATTCTAGACACGATCAATCCATTCACCTATATTAAAACAGCACGTGCACTGAAGCGTTCAAATCCAGAATTGGTGATTACAAAATACTGGATGACCTTTTTTGCGCCGAGCTTAGGATTTGTTCTAGGACGATTAAAAGGACGCGCCATTCGAATCAGTGTATTGGACAATGTTATTCCCCACGAGCGCAGATTTTTTGACCATGCCTTTAATCGCTATTTCCTAAAAAGAAATGATGGTTTTATTGTCATGTCCGACAAAGTGTTGGCAGATTTGCTTCATTATAAGCCCGATGCCAAGTATGTGCGGATGGATCACCCCGTATATGATCAGTTTGGTGCGCGAATGGAACAACTTGAAGCATTGAAATCTTTGGGAATTGAACACAACCCCGATCACAAATATGTATTGTTTTTCGGGATAATTAGGAAATACAAGGGCTTGGACCTATTGATAGAGGCAATGTCAAAATTGGGAGAAGACTATCATTTACTCATTGCAGGTGAGGTATACGGCTCGTTTGATGAATACCAGAAAATTATTGATCAGCATAATTTAACAAACCGCATTCATCTTTTCAATCGCTACATTCCGGATGACAAAGTTGGCTTCTACTTTTCTGCTTCTGATGTTTGCGTGCTTCCTTATCGATCCGCGACGCAAAGTGGAATCATCAGTATATCCAAGCATTTTGAAATTCCAGTGATTGCAACGGATGTTGGAGGATTGAAAGAGTCTATTTCCCACGGAAAAACTGGTTTGATGGTTGATCGAGCGGAGCCACAACTCATCGCTGAGTCCATCGAAACCTATTTTACAAGTGACTTAAAAGAATCCTGTAAATTGTTGATTCGCGAAGAAAATGAACGAAATAGTTGGGCGGTTTTTTGCCGTAGAATTGTTGATTTTGCCGAAGAAATTAGATGGAATAAACGTTAATAATCGTGTTCTAATTCAGACACTTTTCCACAAGTACTTAAATACATCTAAACTAGTTTGCGTATGCCGAAGGTAAATTCTATATTTGCGGGCTAATTTGATAATTAACTTGACAATTCTGACATGCGTAACAAAGGATTTTTTTGGTTCATAACAATAATTTTAACGGTAGTATGCTTGTACCAACTTTCATTTACATGGGTTGCAAGCTCTGTAGAAAAACAAGCAGATAAAGAAGCGGAAGGACGCGTTCAAATGCTGAAAAAAGAGGCCGCAGCCACAGGCGACAGTGCTCTTTTGCCGAATGGACAATACGTTCACTTCGATCAGCCAGAGGGTGAAGATTTAGCAAAATCAGCATTCATCAACCAAATTCTTAGTAAGAAAGCAGATAAAACTGTTTACTCACTCTTTGGTTCTACATTCGCCGAGACAAAGAAGCGCAGTTTGGCTTTTGGACTTGACCTTGTTGGAGGGATGTCTGTAACCCTAGAGATTTCTATTCCTGAGTTGATTCAGAATTATGCAAGAAATCCACGTGACTTGCAGTTTAAGCGTCCATTTGACAGCGCAACGCGCAGGTACAAATCACGCGGCGGAGATTTCATCTCTTTATTCATTGAAGAGAATAAAAAAATCAACAAGTTCCCAGTTGTACGTCTATTAGGAACAACAGAAATTGAAGGATTGAATGCAAAATCGTCTGACGATGATGTGGAGTCATTCTTCAGAAACATTGCTTCCTCCTCAATGGATGGAGTTGAGCAAATCATGAACAAGCGGATCAATCAATTTGGTGTAGCTCAACCAAACATTCAAAAAGATCCAGCAAACAACCGTTTGTATATTGAGCTTCCAGGAGTACAAGATGAGGTGACCGTAGCGAAGAAATTGCGGTCAACGGCAAATCTACAATTCTTCGAAACGTACATGCCGTCTGAAATTCAATCGTTCTGGCAAGAAGCAACAATGATTTCTCGCACGGAAGAAGTGATAGTTGAGGATATCGCTGTTGTTGATTCAACAGATTTAGCAGCAGTTGCTGCAGCAGATTCAGCGAAAGCAAAACAAGAATCACTTTCCTCTTTGGGGTCTACTGAAAAAGGATTGGCGGACTACTTCAAACCTGTTGGTGATTATGCCATTGGTTACGTGCCTGTTGATGCGAATGCAGAAGTCGATCAAAAAGAATTGGTAGACAAAATTCTAGCTCGCGCAGATGTGATGGCCGTTTTCCCTGAAGATTTACGCTTCATGTGGGGATCTGAACCAGAAAGTGTTTCCGATAAAAAGAAAGACAAAGGATACTTCTTGTATGCGGTGAAAATGCCTGAAAATGGCAAAGCCAAAGTAGGTGGGAAGGACGTGAAAAATGCAACTACGGGTTACGACGACCAAAATGGTAAAGTAACAGTAGACTTGTCAATGACCGAAGAAGGTGCTGACAAATGGGCTGAAATGACTGGAAATAACGTGGATCGTATCGTAGCAATTACGATGGATAATGTTGTTTACAGTGCCCCTCGAGTAATCAATCCAATCACTGGTGGTAATACGCAAATCTCAGGATCATTCACGATTGAAGAAGCAAAAGATCTTGCCGGATTGTTGAATGGTGGAGCACTTCCAGCTCCTTGTGTGATCAAGGAACAAACGATTGTAGGACCAACCATTGGTGACGAAAACACGAAAGCGGGGTTGATTTCCTTTGGGATTGCCTTGTTGGTGGTGTTTGCTTACATGTTCTTCTACTACGGAAGAGCAGGATTAGTTGCCGACATCGCGCTCTTGGCCAACATGATTTTCATCTTTGGTTCACTCGCATCTTTTGGTGCGGTGCTTACGCTTGCAGGTATTGCAGGTATCGTATTGACGATTGGTATGGCGGTGGATGCCAATGTACTTGTCTTTGAGCGTATTCGTGAAGAAATTGCGGCAGGTAAAGACCAAGCGACAGCGATAGATGAAGGTTATAAAATGGCCCTTTCATCCATCATTGATGCGAACGTTACAACCCTCTTGACCGCGGTGGTATTGAAAATATTTGGTTCCGGACCAATTGAATCTTTTGCTACAACATTGATCATCGGTATATTTACTTCTGTATTTGCGGCCTTGGTGATTTCTCGTTTGGTATTCATCTGGATGATGAAGAAAAACATGGCGATCAACTTTGACACGAAAGCGACGAAAGGGGCCTTCAAAAGCATTAACATCAATTTCGTTGCCAACAGAAAGTTCTATTATGTGATTTCAGGTGCCTTGGTAGCTGGATCGCTTATCATGGTTCTCGTGCGCGGAATGAATCCAAGTGTTGAATTCTCCGGTGGTCGAACGTTTGGCGTACGCTTTGAGAAATCAGCGAAATCAGAGATTGAATACATCAGAGAAAACATTGCGAAAACAATGCCTGGTGCATCCGTGGATATCAAAACCAAGAAAGACAATTTCTTCGTGGAGATTACAACCAACTACAAACTTTCAGACGAGTCAGCTAACGAAGAGGTGAAAGCTAAATTGGGTGCTGCTCTGAAGGCTTCTAACGCTAAGCTAGGGACATACAAAATA
>JBILBT010000128.1:0-8446 GCA_044353545.1 Crocinitomicaceae bacterium
GTCCATCTCCAAACATATCGCCATTGCAAAACGCCACCATGAAGACAGGTCCTGTATACGAATAGGATGCCGATTGAATGGATAAATGAGGTGTTTTAAACCCAATGAATGTGCGCAAAATAGCTAAGGCATAGGAAGCCTTACCTCCAAAATAAATTCGTTGTTTGTTTAGGATTTCTACAACGGCTGCTCCAAATCCGACATCTGCGATATTCAAAAAATACTGGGTGCCGAGATCACTTTCAATTTTGCCCACATCAACGGACATGACGCTCGGATTTTTTAGAGCAGAAAGAAAATCCCCATGCCTTGAATTGTTGAAGGCCGATCGGTAAAAATCATTCCCTGTGCCATTTGGGATGATGGCAAGTAACGGTTTTCGATTTGCGCGCATCATGCCATTCATCACTTCATTTACGGTTCCATCACCTCCCACAGCGACAATCAAATCGATGCCTTCTTCCGAAAATTTTGTAGACAATTCACTCGCCTCCTTCGCTTGAGTGGTTTTTACAATGTGTACTTGAAAAGAAGGGTTGTTGGTACATTGGTCGATCATCTGCTGAATAGTCAGATTCAATCGTCTTTCCCCATTAATGATAAAAGCAATCTGTTTAATTTCGATCATAGAATTCAAATGTATCAAATTCCTTTAACAACAAAAACGGCACCCCGGAAAGAGTGCCGCCTTCGTTACGATATGCAGTTAGTCTTGTAGCATTGGAATAACGACTCCTTTTGCTCCAAGAGCTTCTTTGATCTTCGCTTCTAATTCATCAAAAAGCTCAGGATTGTCTTTAATAATTTGCTTGACAGAATCACGGCCTTGTCCGAGGCGAGTCTCTCCATAAGAGAACCAGCTTCCGCTTTTCTTAATGATACTGAGATCAACACCAAGGTCAATGATTTCACCTACTTTCGAAATTCCTTCTCCATACATGATATCAAACTCCGCCTTTCTGAAAGGTGGCGCTACTTTGTTTTTCACAACTTTCACCTTCACACGGTTACCAACCACTTCTTCGCCTTCCTTAATTTGACTTGCTCTGCGGATGTCGATGCGGATAGAAGAATAGAATTTCAGTGCATTACCGCCTGTTGTTGTTTCTGGGTTTCCGAACATCACCCCAATTTTATCGCGTAGCTGGTTAATGAAAATACAGCAGCATCCCGCCTTATTGATTGAGCCTGTCAATTTACGCAGGGCCTTTGACATCAAACGCGCCTGCAATCCCATTTGTGAATCACCCATTTCGCCTTCGATTTCTGCCTTTGGTGTGAGTGCCGCAACCGAATCGATCACAACTAAATCAACGGCTCCAGAGCGAATAAGATTATCCGCTATTTCTAATGCTTGTTCACCATTATCAGGTTGAGAGATCAAAAGGTTATTTATATCAACGCCCAATTTCTGTGCATAAAACTGATCGAATGCATGCTCCGCATCAATAAACGCCGCGATTCCACCCATCTTTTGCACTTCAGCAATGGCATGAATTGCTAAAGTCGTTTTACCCGATGACTCAGGTCCGTAGATTTCCACCACACGTCCTTTTGGATACCCATTGATGCCCAAGGCGATGTCTAAGGTGATTGAACCTGTTGGTATAACTTCCACCTTTTCAACTGGAGAATCTCCCAATTTCATCACTGCTCCTTTTCCATAAGCTTTGTCCAATTTCTCCATTGTAAGCTGGAGCGCTTTTAATTTTTCCGGGTTAATGTCTTTTGCTGCCATATCGTTTTTGTTTTAAATTCCTCCCTTTCGGTTGGCTGTTTGATTTTAGTGTTGAAGCAAAGATAGATGCTGTAGGTCGTAAACGATTTACGATCTTCTTTTTTAATTGAAAATTCTCAAGATTTCTTCCGCATGCTCTTTTGTGTTCGGTTTATCGATGACCCCCACTATAGAGTGTTGCTCATCAATTAAAAAGGTTGTGCGGTGAATCCCGTCATATTCTTTGCCCATAAATTTCTTTGGACCCCAAACCCCAAAAAGGTTGATAACCTCCTTGCTTTCATCGGAGATAAGGGGAAACGGAAGCTCATATTTGGTAATGAATTTCGTATGTGCTGTTTGAGAATCTGCACTTACCCCTAAAATAGAAATTCCATTTTGCAATAATTCAGCATAATTGTCCCGCAAACTGCATGCTTGTGCAGTACATCCCGGCGTGTCATCTTTTGGGTAAAAATACACGACAAGTTTCTTTCCTTTGAAATCGCCAAGCGAAATCATATTGCCATTTTGGTCCTTTCCAGAAAAGTCTGGCGCCTTGTCACCCGTTTTTAAATGTTTCATGTCGATTATTTAAGCATTGTTTTGACGAATTATTAATCAAATATAGATTGAATCTTCAATATAACAAACATTTGAATGGAAAAAAGTTTCGAGAAAGCACAAAAAAACCCGATCTCATCGACCGGGTTTGTCACTTTAATGTGTTGATTGCTATTCGGTTGGCAATGTCATAAAACGTTCCTTCAAGGCAATAAATTCTTTTTTCTTGCGGCGCGCTTTGTCGGCATACGCGGCGTTGTTGTTTTTTTCGTGCGCAGCAATCTCTTCGTCAAGCTCTGTCATTTTTGTGTCAAATAATGAAATTAAATACGCCACATTTTGACTCATGAACATCTTTGTGTAATACCCCCCTGTTTCATTCATGTAGGCATAAAGCTCAAATGTCTTTTCAATCGTCGCGGGTTCTTGACGCACATTAAAGAATGTCAAGGAATTTAAAACGCCCAACTGATCAAATCCTTGCAGAATATTTCCCTTCAGTGCATTTTCGAAAAATGGTAAGGCATCTTCTTTGGCGTGTGCGCCATAAAGTTGGGCGATCCCAGAAATCATTTTTGATGATGGCTCAGACTCTAAAACCTTTGCCTTATTCAAGGCCAATTCGGGATCAATTTTACCAAGACTTTTTAACGCTGCACTGATGACCAAATACGATCGGTCTTTTTCCAATCGATCACTGCAAACGGCAATCAATTCTGCATTTTCCAATTTACTCGATAAATAGGCCAATGCAGAAGCGCGCACGGTTGAATTGGGATCATTCATCGCCAGATCTCGAATCAGCTTGTTTGCCTTCCCTACATTTTCATCCTTCAACTTCACAGCCTTTTCAATGGCAACCAAACGAATGTCCCAAAATTTATCATTCAAGGCATCCAAAATCAATTGCTGACCTTTAGAGGTTTTGACTAACGCGCCTTGTGTGCCAAACATCAATCCCTCTTTCCTGGCTTTATAACGCGTAGTATTGTAATATTGAAACAGGAATTGATCGGCTGACTTTTCCTCTCGGATTTTTGCGAGGAGCATCTTTTGATCATCAAATACAATAGATTTTAGCTCTCCTGAATAACTGAAGGAATGTTTTTGATTCAATGAATCAATCAGCATTGGGTACACATGTTTGCCCTCAGTATCAAAGACTGCAATGTCCACAGGCAGTCTAAAAATAGGCGACAATTCCAAGTCTTGCTTTTGATTGACAATCACACTTATTCTATGATTTATAGAGTCGTTCACATAACTCACATCAAGAACCGGGTGCCCTGAACCTTGGAACCATTGATTAAAAAACCAATTCAAGTCCTGGCCAGAAACCTCCTCAAATGCCAAGCGCAACTGATGGAACTCAGCAGGTTTAAATTTATTGCTTGTCAAATACAACTGAATCCCTTTGAAAAAAGCCTCATCGCCCAAATGATTGCGCAGCATGTGTAAGATCCGACCTCCCTTGTTGTAGGAATGCCCATCAAACATTTGTTCTTTGTCGTTGTAATCAAACCAAATTAAATTGTGGTATCCCTGCATTTGCGCCGACTGGTAATACCCATCCGTTTCTGTTTCAGCTTGATAATCGGCCTCATCCTGTCCATAACGGTATTCGTCCCACAAGTATTGAGAATAATTTGCAAAGGACTCATTCAATGGCAGATTCGACCACGATTCACAGGTTACAAGATCTCCAAACCAATGGTGAAACAATTCATGCGCAATGGTTGATTGATCATTTCCATCCAACAATTCTCGTTCTGTTTTATATACAAAATCCCCAAAAACAACGGCGCCTGTATTTTCCATTGCTCCTGACACATAGTCGCGGGCAACGATTTGGTGGTACTTGTCCCATGGATATTCGACCCCTAGTAATTTAGAAAAATGTGCAATCATTGCAGGCGTTTCACCAAATATTGCTTTCGCTGTGGATTCCCATTGCGGTTCGACATAATAATTGACCTCCATTTTTGTTCCATCTTGACGCGTGTAGGCATCTTTCACGACCTTAAATTCACCAACACCCATCATAAACAAATATGGCGCGTGAGGCAGTTCTTGTTTCCAATGATCCGTTCTGGTGCCGTCTACATTTTTCTTTGATGACACTAATTTTCCATTCGACAAGGTCGCATACTTATCCGCCACTGTCATGTAGATTTCCTGAGTAGTTTTAGCATTTGGCGTATCTATCGTCGGAAACCATACGGAGCTCGATTCTGTTTCCCCTTGTGTCCAAATTTGTGGCATCTTGGTCTTATCGCTTCCTGTTGGATTGATAAAATACAAGCCTTTATCCGAGGTTATTGCTGCGCTTCCGCCAGTGGTTCGCTCCTCTGGTTTAGCAACATATTGGATTACTACAGTATATTTCTCATCACGGGTAAATGCCTTACCCAAATGAATGCGTAAGGTCAAACTGTCGTATGAATAATTCAAGGCCTTAGTATCCATGCTTACCTTTAAAATATCCATTCCTTTCGCATCCAGAATTAAGCTATCAGAAGCATAAAAGTGTGGTTTAGCTGTAATTGTTGCCAAGCCGTTCATGCGTGATTTTGACCAATCAAAATTTACATCCAAACGTGTGTGAATCAAATCTGTAAGTATCGTTTCACTTGCTCTATAAATAGGCCGTTCCGTCGGCATATCAACCGCATCTTCCAAATAGAGCTCATCCTCATAATTTCCTTCATTCCCAATGAGTGTCTCATCATATTGTTTGTGTCCACAAGAAGCCAAAAATAGACCGATGGCGACATAAATAAATTTCATTTTCATACTAAAAGGATTGCTTTTACACAAAACTGATGAAATAATTTCAATTCTTGGCGATAAACAACTTTAATGCGCAATTCTTTCTGCTATTTTTGTCAAAAAAGAAAACATGGCGAATCGGACATGGAATATTGATGGTAAAGATGTGCAAGGGGCAGATGGTGCAGTCGTTGAATGGGAGGACCACAGCTTTTTCAAACTCACACACAAAGGTCAAGTCTTTCATGGTGAATTATTGGAAGATAAGTCTGAAGATCAGCTCCTTCGCATAAAAATCAATCACCGTGTTTTCGAAATCCGTAAAAAAGGCTCCTTGGACGCTTTAATTTCAGCGTTGGGCCTTGATGTTCCAAAGGTGAGAAAACTCAAAGAACTCTTAGCGCCAATGCCTGGTCGAATTGTTCAAGTGTCCATTGTGATTGGACAAGAATTACACCCTGGAGATGAGGTATTGTCTCTTGAGGCCATGAAGATGGAGAACGTATTAAAAGCTGAAGGTACAGGAGTTGTGAAATCCATACTCATTGCTGCAGGACAGGTCGTTGAAAAAGGAAGCGTTTTGGTTGAATTCGAATAAGCGTTAACTTAAAGCAAAGGCATTTTTAATGATTGCAGGAAATCGATTTCCAAACTCCGTAATGCACCACTCTTTAAACGCACGAATTTCTTCGGCATCCGTTAGCCATTTGAGTGCTTTCTTCAGTTCCTTTTGAAACAGAGACGCATCAAAACTTACCTTCGTAAGAATGTGTTTGGTCAATTCCAACATGACAATAGTTGTTTTAGTAAAAGCAATTTAGGTATAAATAAAGTCGAGCATGACAGATGTTCAAAACTTTATTGTCCAGATAAGCAGTTCGCCTAAATCAGTCGTTTCTTGATGACTTGAAGAATTTCCTTTGTGGCTGTATCATACACATAAATCAGTACGTGCATATTTTCCGCATTGTGTGTAGAGGGGGTTCCTTGCGGGGCCAATTGATCTGGAATGATGTAGCTGTAGTCCACATAGTACTTTCCATTTTTCATCAAATCATCCGTCAAAGTTTTTCCCGAAGTAGAGCCATCAATGGTGCCGCGCATGATGTCGCGATGCACATAATCCGTTGTGTAAACACTCCCAACAAGCTGAGGGCCGACTACAGAATCCTCAATCATGTATGCAATCATTCCTAGTTCCCCCAGTGAGGCATCCAATTTTTCTACTTCTGTATGCAAGTAAAAACCATGTTTTGGCGATTCAAAATAATTCACCTTTGCTTTAATTGCCACTTTCAAGGTTGTTGCCATGGCATTATCTGCCCACGTTTGCCATTGAATTGGACCAGGAAAATACAATCCAGCATCATTGATCCTATTCACCATCCCTGCTGGATTCCCCGTGAATCCAGTTGGATTCGTTGCCCCTAAACCATATGCAAAGGCAATGTTTACCCCAGTTGTATTCCAGAACTTGATGGGATAGGCCGTCGACGTCGTTTGGAACGTATTTGTGCCATCATTTGATGCATGAATCGCTGCGACAAAAACTCTGTTTGGATTGGCAAGGTAAATATCGTGCGCAATGACCGCAGCGTTGGGACAGTATGCACACGTATGGCCAGTAAAGTCCTCGATCAAAACATTGCGATCAGGATCTTCATTTGGTAAGATAGAAAAATCAGGCCATTCATTCGCCACATAATCACTCCACAATCCGGGATAAATCGTCGTATCAATTTTAAGTGCTGGCGGAAAAGGGTTACTCACTTTGTCACAAGAGCTTGATAGGCAGGAAGCTAAAATTAGAAGAGCAAAAAATATTTTTTTCATATCCGGAGGATTAGAAGCTTTGGGTAAGAGAAACCGTTAAACCATTGGAAGCGGGTACTTGACGACAGACCCCTCCCACGCAGAACATGCCCGCACGTTGACGTCCATAAGACACCATAATGCGTGTTGCTTCACGAATGTATCCAACCGTCACATAGGGGTGGTGCGCACGACGGTCCTTGTATTCATTTCCATAATTGTATTGATCCATAACGCTCATGAACCAATTAGAGTTAAAGGTATATTCCACAACCACTGTCGCCCAATTCCCTTTGTCCACAGGTTTTCCTTCGTACTTGTTGATGAACAAGCCTTGAACTTCAGCGCGCAAGGATTGATTGTTGGCGAACTTTAAACCGAATTCAGCCACGACAATATTAGAGCGGATGAGCCCGTCTGGTTTTGTAATCTTCGTAACCGATGCGACATTGTTATTTAAGGTGATGTTGTAATAACTCAAAATCATGTTGAAGTTCTTTGTGAACTTCTTTGAAATATTGAAGTTGATGTCTTGCCAATACAAGGTGCTTCCTTGGTCGAACAAACGCGACGTATAAGTAACACCAGTTGAATCGAGCGGATTTATTCCCGAGGTGTGTTGTATGGAATTGTGGGTTGTTGAATAGTTAAAATTTAAGGAAGTTCCGTATTTTCCCCCAAGCTTCGATCCTTTTTTAATCGTGTAAAGAATTTCTGCTTGATAAGCCACCTCGCCCAACAGTTGCGTGGCATACGGGTAAAGCGATGCTACCAGGTTGTATGTGTGGGTCTTATTCATTGATGGGATGTAGTTTACCAACAATTCTTGTGATTTCCCATTGCGATTGGAGCGGTAACTCATATTGTCAGTAGACTTTGCGGAAACCATAATTCCGAGGCCTTTCTGTGAAAACCCTAAGTTGGCAACAAGCGCATGCCCAGGGTTAAAAATCAAGCCGTTGTCTTGCGACGGATCTTGACCTTTCATCACATATTCTGTATCAAATGTAAATTTTTTGTAGCGCATTTTTATACGTCCACCGTAACAGCCCACATTTTCAGGTAAAATTAAATTCGGTTGATCATCCGCTTGGTACTTGCTTGTAAAAGACCCTCCAAGTGAAACTTCCAACGCTTTATTTTCCATCCATTTGATGGCTTCATTTAAGTGTATTTCACCATCAAATCCACGAACGATTCCAGGGCCATGTTGAATGCGGCCTTCCACAAAAGAGGCACGTTGATAGCCATAAATTCCTTTAATCACGATTCCTTTGTATGGGCGAATGATGGCACGAAAACCATCGAGCATGTTGTCGTAACCCAAAGCACGATCCTCATAGGCGCGAAGTACTAAACCAGAACCGAATTGCTCATAAAAAGACCCAACGGTAATGTCTATAAAATCATTGTGGTATCCAATGTAACGCATACCGATTCCCGTGCCGTTGAAATAATCTGGATACCCTTGAATTCTGGGAAGATAAGACTCCAGACGCATTCCCGCTTTGAAATTTCCTTGCGTATAAAACACATTCATGTACGAATTCATCAACCCTTTTGATGGGGGTTGAAGGGCATTAA
>JBILBT010000129.1:0-8415 GCA_044353545.1 Crocinitomicaceae bacterium
CGCAATAAATGGGTTGTCCGCTTTTTGAAGATCACGGATGACGAGATTCTCCACTGAATTAATTCTTCGGTTTGAAATAATAGGTAAAGCCAAAGCCAGCGATCAGTGAACCATTTATTTTTCCAAACTCTGAAGTTTCGTAGCCTCCCAATGTTTGAAGTCCAATCATATAGGGTTGAAATGCATAACCCTGCAATCCATATCCAATAAAAAAGCGAAAGGAAGTAATCTCATCCGCAGTCAAGATTAAACCCATTGTAGGTTCGATGTATCCTGCTTCTGCCACATATGGATTTTGTCCAAAAACTTTGTTCAAGTCGGTATCGAAGTAGCTTTGGGTGTATCCAATTTTCAAACTGAAATCTGTCGCAAAACGTTCTGTATGGAACTTTTCCCAGCCCACTTTCACAAATGCGCCACCGGTATGCATTCCACCGTATACTTTCTTTGGGACTTTAAATTCATTGATGGTAAAGTAAGAATACATCACCCCTGCTCCGAGGATCAAGTGATTTCTGAATGCAAATTGATAATAGGTCGAAACATTCGCCAATCCTTGCATGATGTTCTTGAAGGGCTTGTTGGTCATTCCGTTAGGAAGTCCAAGCTCGAGGTTGAATGTATGACGTGGTTCAATGGCTTGAGCTTTCGTATTGAAGAAACAAAAGCAAAAAAATGAGATCGTTAGAAGCAGACGCATAGTAAAGTGAAGTTAGTATTAATTTTCTAAATTCGAATTTTCTGAATCAATTAAGCCCATTTTTGTCAGCAAAAACGTGGCATTCATGTTTTGGCAAACCCCGTCGCGCAAACGATAATCAAATGAAAGTTCATTGTTCGAAATAACGGAATCAAAACTTTGATTGAAATAGTCTGAATCGTCCATCGCCAAATTGCACAATGACAAGTCGTGGGTTGCGATAATCCCCATACAGCCGAGACGTTTCATTTTTTGCAAGAACAGCGCTGAACCTTTTTCTTTATCGATGGAGTTTGTTCCTTTCAATATTTCATCAAGAATCACAAATACTTTTTCGCCAGAATTCATCGCGTCCATGATGCTTTTTAATCTGGACAATTCCGCATGAAAATAAGAGCTTTTCGCATTTAAATCATCGGATGTGCGCATGCTCGAATACAACTTTCGTTGGGGCAACTGACATGACGACGCGAGCACAGGGAATCCGGCATTGGCTGAAATAAAAGCCAATCCAACACTGCGAAGGAAAGTACTTTTTCCTGCCATATTTGGTCCAGTGATGATGAGGAATTTATGCCCTTCCATAAAGTTCAAGCTATTTCCTTGGCGTGATTCTTCGGGAACGAAAGGGTGTTTTAAATCAATAATTTTTGGTGCACATTCATCTTGGATTGTTGCAAAAACAGATGCTGGATTGTTGAACTTGTAAATGGCTCCGCTCACCCAAACCTCCAATTCAGGAAACATTTCCAGATGCTCAAAGAAATCCTGACCGTATTTTCTTTGCCACTGCTTGTATTGATGTATAAGTTGAAGGTCCCACGCCAAAAAGATGTTCAACAAGACACCAACGGGTAAATTCATGCGGTAATCAATTCGTTCTTGAAGGCGTTCGAGCGCAATCAAGGCTTTTTGTAAGGATCCTTCCCCAATTAACCGTTGGTCAATGTATGTTCTAAACGATACGTTATTTATGGTCAAACAAGAAACAAGATCCATTTGTCGGCGCCTGATCTTGGTCACATTGGCAACACTTCCCAATTCAGCTGCCAACAGGTTCGTCTGTTTTAAACCTGAGCCAATGTAAACAAGAACAAGTGAGGCATACATCAAGAAAGAAGCAGAATTGACCACTCCAATTCCAAATAGAATGGCCATAGAAATAGATAAAATCGGGATTCCGATGCGCAGAAATTTGGCAAATACATGCGTGCTAACTTCAACATTTTTCACTTTGCGGATGTCGTGTCGAAAATCAGATGGCTCAGATAGCAATCCCTCAGCACAAAACCCTTGATTCCATTCCATGTGTTGCCTCAATTCCTCAATCGCTGAATGGTCTAGCTCAAGCGTTGATGACCCACTGGAGAGTTTTTCTGCCAAACGACTTGAACCCTCTGCGGAAACCGTTCTATTGATCAATTGAAAAAAGCTGCCCTCACCAAACAAGTCCATATCTGATGAAAAGGGGTGCTTTGAACTGATAAACTCCGCTCCATTTTGAAATCCAGACCAGTCACCTTTGAGGGCTTTTATTTCCAAGCGATTCAGTTCAGCACATTTCCTATGTTTGTCGCGCTTATAACGGACATTTACCCCAAGCTTCACCAAGCCTAAAAAACTAATCAGCGACAAGGCAAGGACCCAAATAAACGCTTCCCCATTCAATACAAAGAAAGACAAGAATGCGAGGATGAAAATCACGAGCCGAAGGGTTCCTAATCCATGTAATTTTCTCTTGAAGACATCGGCTTCCTGAGAATGAAGCGCAAGTTGTTCTTCGTAAAAGATATGTCGTTGAGTTTGATTCATGAAGTACAAAATTACGAATGTATTGATGCATTTTGTCCCTAATTTGAGATATTCTGTTTAAATAGAAAATGAAAAAACGTACTTTTAGGACATGAATAAAAAGATCGAACGGATAAAACTTACACAATTTGGCAATCTTGAGCTTTTGGCCAAGCAAGTTGTGGAGGGTTTTATCACTGGTCTGCACAAGAGTCCCTTCCATGGATTCTCCGTTGAATTTGCTGAGCACCGCATTTACAATTCAGGTGAATCTACACGTCATATCGATTGGAAATTATTTGGCCGAACAGAAAAGCTCTTTACCAAGAAATATGAGGAAGAAACCAATTTGCGCTGTCAAATCGTTATTGACTGTTCAGGTTCGATGTATTTTCCAAAAGATGCGGACTCAACCAAGTTTGACTTTTCAGTATATGCTGGAGCATCCTTAATCGAACTTTTGAAGCGTCAGCGTGATGCTGTTGGGCTCACTTTTTTCTCGGATAAAATAGAGATTCATACAGCTGCAAAATCATCCATGGCCCACCACCGTTATTTGTACAGCGAGTTGGAAAAAAGGATGTTGAATTATTCCGATGATTTGCAAAAGAAAACCAATGCCGTGAAGGCACTTGATGATGTGGCTGAATTGTGTCATACGCGAAGTTTGATTGTTATTTTCTCCGATTTATTGGATGATCCAGACAAATTAGACGATTTGTTTCGTGCGATTCAACACATGAAGCACAACAAGCATGAGGTGATCCTGTTCCATGTGGTCGACCAAAAAACAGAAGTCGATTTCGATTTGGAAAACAGGCCCTACGAATTGATTGATATGGAAACAGGCGAACACATGCGTTTACAGCCTGGGGAAATAAAAGAATTATACAAGTCATCCGTAAATGCCTATTTTGAGGAGTTGAAAATTCGGTGTATGAATTACGGAATTGACTTTATGCCGGTGGACATCGCTGCAGGGTACAACCAAGTATTGCAGCAATACCTTTTGAAGCGTCAAAAACTTTATTGATTCACAACGCTCGTCCATTTTTGAGTTTTCAGCTAAGGAAAAAACCCTTATCTTTCCGAAAATTTTTCAAATGATTATTCAAGAAAACACGGTAGTTTCTTTGAACTACACCCTTAAAAACCACAACACAGGCGAACTTATTGAACAAACAAGCTTAGAAAACCCAATGGTATTTCTATACGGTGTTGGTGGATTAATCCCTGAGTTTGAGTCTAATCTTCAAGGCAAAAAGACAGGTGACTCCTTCGAATTTGCTATTCAGTCCGATCGCGCGTATGGGCAGCAAGATCCGAATCAAATCGCGATGATTCCTGTGGATGTGTTCTTGGATGAATCTGGAAAATTTGATTCAGAATATTTTAAAGTTGGTGCCATCGTTCCAATGTCCGATTCAGAAGGTAACCACCTTCGTGGAATCGTGCTTGATGTTGAACCGGAGTTTGTTCGCATGGACTTCAACCACCCTTTGGCAGGCATTGATTTGCATTTCAGTGGTGAGGTATTGGAATTGCGCGAAGCAACCGAAGAAGAGCTTTCACATGGTCATGTGCATGGCCCAGGAGGTCATCAGCATTGATTCGATTGATAGACAGTACAATAACCCTTTGTGTTTATTTCATAATAAAAAACGCTTGTTGCATGACGAGCGTTTTTTTTTTGCAGTGGAACTAAAGGCATTGTTTAGGCATTGTTTCTTCACTCGTCAAATGCCAAATTAAAATTTTCTTGACCATAGAAATGATGAATCATTATTTCTCCAATAACACCAGGAACATCCCATTCCTGATAAGTGATTCCGTTAAAAACACATGCCCCATCGTCAATTTCCACTACTTGTTGAATATGACTTGGGAGCAATGGATATTCGTTTAGATCATCATCTTTGTGACGATAAGTGTAAACAATCATATCACCATTTAAGGACCAACCTGATATTACGTTACAATTGAAATTAACATTATGTTTTTTGGCTTTTTTCTTGAATTTAGTAACAAACTCTTTAAATGAATTGAAACCATCAAACCAAATAGAAAGCTCGGTCTCACTTTCCCAATTTTCGTCATAGTTATCTAAATCAGCATTTGTGATATAGCTTTTCTGAATATCATCATAAAATTTCTTCAGATTATCTTTTGAACCACGAAATGTAAATGAGTTATTAATTTCAGACATCTACTTTTTTAATGCCAAACTAACAAATAATCAGAATAAAACAAAGTTACAAAAGGATAAATAGAAAACAAACTCTGTTATTTTCTACATAAAATGGTGTACAGCTTATATGGCAAACTATCATTCAATAAAAGCACAAGAACAGGAAACAACAAAGAGTTTTTCTGCAAAGAAATTTCATTGGTATGTGAAAGGACATAAAATCTTGTTGGCTTTATATTCTGAATTTTTCTTTTGGGGAATTTCATGGATACCCTTCTTAATTTTCCCATTCCTTTTTGGACTTCCGCAAGCGTTTTACCTCTTCTACGTCATTGCTCATTTTATCATGTGGGAAGTAACGCTCAAAAAAAAATACCACAAGGAATGTGACAATGACATTATTGAACTTGAATTAACCATACAAGTGCTAATGGACATAAAGAAAGAACGTTTAGCAGCTAAAGGTGAATTTTCAGGTTCCTTACCTAAGAATTACGATGAAGGTTAGGTTACATTGGCAATAATTTGGTGAGGCATTATAAGCTTCTTTCATTTGAAAGGAACTAATTTCCGGCAATTTTTATAATTTCGATACATGAAGAAAAATTCACTGCTGCGCAAGGTGATTCGAATTGTATTGAAATTCATTATTGGATTCATTGCGTTTATCTTACTCTACTTGTTATTCGCATTTATTTTAGGTCACATTTCTGTGGGTAAATCAGTGAAAAAGTCGGCCAAAACTATTGAAGTACACTTAATCAACAATGGGATGCACACAGACATTGTGATGCCTGTAAATACTCGTTACAAAAATTGGAGCAGTACCTTCCCTATTGAAAACACCAAGTCAAAAGACTCCTTGGTTCAATGGGTATCGATTGGTTGGGGCGACAAAGGATTTTACTTGCACACACCTCAGTGGAGCGAATTGAAATTTTCAACGGCCTTCAAAGCTATATTTTGGTTGAGTTCCGCTGCCGTGCATGTGACCTATTACCGGGAAATCCCAAAAGATGTTGAACACACCCATTTTCACCTTTCACCTAAGAACTATCGCAAACTTATCCACTATATCGATCGCTCTTTGTTGATGCGAAATCGTCAATCTATCTTTATTCCTACCAATGCGGTTTATGGCGATCATGATGCCTTTTATGAGGCGAAAGGAAGTTATAGTTTGTTACACACGTGCAACACCTGGGTCAATTCTGGCCTGAAAGCCTGTGGACAAAAGTCTTCAGTTTGGACCCCTTTCACCTCGGGAATATTTTATCACTACTCAAAGTAATGCGTTCCTTACTCCTTTTCGTCTCTTTAGGGTTTGGGATATTTTCAACGGTCTTCGCGCAGCGGGACAATACACCTAAACGTACGATTGGGCTCACTTCCTATTATTTCTGGGAAGAAGATTCTTTAGGTATAATTCGAAACGGAACAGTTGAAAAACCCTATTTACAAAATTTCAATGTCATTATCGGTCGAGAATTAAGTGCCAAAGAGCAACAAACGAAAGTGAAACATGTCATCCGCGGCATTGCTGATTTTGTTGAAGACAATTCAAACCGTCAACGTCGATCTCGAAATTTCAAAAACAATGACAGCTTAAAGTTTCCATTTTTCCGCACACCATCTGACGCAACAGGAAGCATACTTTACATTCGACATGAGGGGAAATGGATTTTCAAAATCCGAAAAAATGTCATTTATTTCGAATACGACGAAAACAACCAGTTGCGCTTTAAATCAGCCAAAGACAGTATTGTTCTGCCTACACTTGGCGTGAACGAAGCCACACTCGGCCAATACACCGTCTTTTCCTATTGGAGCAAAGACCCAACCACGGGAAAACGGTCCATCACGCGGCAAGAAATCTGGAATTATGCAGGTGAAAATGTTACTGGATTTATCACTTCATCGAATCCCCAATCCCCGCAACGCATTTTGGTATTTTCCAACGGTTACCGGGGAGCGAAGAAGAATTGGGATCCAACAGACAATCTCATGACAAACTTTGACCGCTATTGGTACTGGCAATCATTTGACGACACGCTCATTGCTCGATTTAAACCAGATGCGAAGTGGTACATCAATGGAAGCATGGGTGTTAGTACCTCAACACACCGGTCAATGGGTGGATTTGGAATAAGTTATGTTGCCGCGAAATGCTTTCCATGGACTAAAAAATCAAAATTGCTTTTAAATCAAAAAGAAAACTTCATAGGTTTTGAAAAAAGAAAACAAGAAGGCAGAATTGCTGGCAAGGCATTTAAACAACAACGAAACACTTTACCCTCAACAAACAACGGCAAAGACACGGTAGACATAGTGTGCCATAGCATGGGATATGCTTATGCCTTGGGATTTATTGAAGAAGTGAAATCTTCTGTCATTTTTGGACGTTTCGTCATGATCTCGCCGGAAGGTGCTTGCACAGACAATCCAGAATGGTCCTTGTTTAAAAGTGCTTGGCAATATGGTAGCGCTTTCAACGACGGCACACCTGTATCAGAGCAAGATGGTGTAGCGCCGCAGTGCTTGGTGAAAGGCATTGAGGCATGTGCCCCCTGCTGTTTTGGTAAAATCACCACTCCAAAAGAATGGTCTAAAAAAGGATTTAGAGAGAGTCATGAAATGCCCTACATCCGTTGGATTTTTGAAGCAATTCCAATCGATAATCCCGCTTATATTCGTCGTTGAGTAACTGGAGAAACTGGGAAAGTCAAATCGAATTTCAAACCATTGTCTTCACTAAACTGATAAGTGCCTCCCAACTGTTCTGTCAAGGCTTCTATCAATACCATTCCCATGCCATCTGTTTTCGTCATGATGTCATTAATTCCGTTGCCATTGTCACGAATGGTGACATGCAATACATCGGAATTTTGTTGCATGATTTGAATAAAAACCATTGGTTCAGACGTATTTTTGAAGGCATGCTTCATGGAATTGGTGATTAGCTCGTTGATCATCAACCCTAAAGGAATTGCAACTGAAACATCAATTGTTAGTTTTTCTACAGATACCACAAATTTCACTGGATTCGCCAAATGAGACGCGTGTGAAATCTCTTTGACCAAATCATCCACGTATCCATCGAGATCTACCGCACTTGTATTCCTAGCACTGTAAATACGGTCATGAACAAGAGACATTGACATGACACGCGCTTTCACCTCTTCTAAGTCTTGCTGCGTTTCTACATTGGTTGAATTGTTACGTTTCATATTCAACAAGCCAATAATGATGGCCATGTTATTTTTAACGCGATGATTGACTTCTGCCAAAAGTATTTTTTGCTCCTGTAAGGATTGTAAGATCGATGCTTGCTGCTGGTAATAGGTGTACACCACCGTAAAGGTGAAGACCAATGAAACAACAACCAACATGATGTAATTGAGGTGTCGTGACAAATCTGGGTCCAATGAACTGTCTAAGAATGAAGAAAACCATCCAAAATTAAAGGAAAGAAGCACAAACACAATACAGACAATAGTAAACAGCAAATTGAAATAAAAATAAAAGGTTGATTTTCGGTATTGGTACAAGAGCGCAATACCGATTATAAGCAGAATAAAATGAACATGTGTTAAAGACATTTCACCCAAACGCAATGAGAAAATTGTAATTAGAATATTGCTAACGCAGAAAATATAGGTGATTGCAGACATCACATATCCACGGACATTTAAAATTCCAGCAAATGCAAAAAGCGGAAGAGAGATAAGAATACTGA
>JBILBT010000369.1:0-2581 GCA_044353545.1 Crocinitomicaceae bacterium
GCAACAATAGGTCTCGGACGCCTT
Source organism: Crocinitomicaceae bacterium (assembly GCA_044353545.1). Classification (GTDB taxonomy): domain Bacteria; phylum Bacteroidota; class Bacteroidia; order Flavobacteriales_D; family Crocinitomicaceae; genus M0103. Next base: position 25 of record JBILBT010000369.1, read on the forward strand.
GATTGTCATTCGGATTTAACCCAATCATTTCCTCCAAGATCTGAACACACTCTTTGACTTCTCCCATGGCATAGAGGCAATCTGCATAATGTTGCAAACACCGCATGTAGGGCCGAGTTTCGTGTAAGCCCCAAAAAAAACCTTTATTCTCCTTTAAATAGGCACCACCAAAGCGTTGTTTCCCAATTTGAATCCCTTTCTCGTAAAATACGATTGCAATTTCTGCAGCATCCTCTTGAGTGCCAAGGAACTCATAGGCCACGATGCAGTTCCGATCAAGTTGAAGTGCCTTTTCGATCTTTAATTTGGCTTTATTGATTGGAAGCTTATAGGCCGCAAACACTAAGTCTTGGGCTTGCTCTTCTGCGCTCAGCAAGCTATGGGGTGACGATGGGATTTCCTGCCCTAAAATACCTTTTAGATACGTTTGCAATTCTTCTTCTGAATTGAATTCTTGTCCTGCGATTAGCCGTTGAATTTCGGCCATTAGCTTGTCATGTTCCTTACTCATAAATCAAAAATAATTATTTTAATGACCCAAGAAGCCCCTATGTTTCTTCTCATACAAAAAAATCTGAGTTGTACTACAATTTGACCAATCGCTTTTTTGTTTTTTGAAGTTAAACTAGAAGCTTTTTCTCAACCCAATTCACCCAAAAATCCCTCGGCACGATTCAAATGCAGTTCTTGCTTTTCTGTAGACATTTTATCAAAAGTTCCTACGAGCATGCCCAACCTCGGGTTTTGCAAGAAGAAATCGCGATGAACGTGCATGAAGCGCCAAAAAAGTCCGTCCCAGACCCCCTGCCATTCGCCTTTTTCGTAATCGCTCATTTTCATCAGGTAATTGCTTCCACTGATGTAGGGCTTGGTGGCCAATAATCCCCCATCGGCAAATTGACTCATTCCATAGACATTCGGGACCATGACCCAATCGTAAGCATCAATGAACAATTCCATGAACCAGCGGTACACCTCGTCGGGATCAAACTCGCACAAAAGCATGAAGTTGCCCAAGACCATCAAGCGTTCGATGTGATGGCAATAGCCCGTTTCCAACACCTTTTTTACCGTGCTGTCGAAGGGGGCAATTCCTGTAGTTCCGTTCCAAAATGAAGGGGGAATTTTCCGTGTGAATCCCCAGTAATTCCGTGTGCGTTCCTCTCTGCCTTTCAAGGCATAGACCGCACGGATGAATTCACGCCATCCCACAATTTGACGGATGAAACCTTCCAAAGAATTTAATGGAACTGCATGTTTTTCTGCATACAAAATCGCTTCGTCCACAATGTATTGAGGAGTTATCAATCCAACATTCAACATGGGGGTCAAAACACTGTGATGTAAGAATTTCTCCTTTGCCACGATGGCATCTTCATAGGCGCCAAATTCAGAAAATCGTTCCTTGAAAAAGTCATTCAACCAGCTTTTGCTTTCGGCATGCGTGGTTGGATAACAAAACGAATCCGTTAACTGTCCATAATTGTCGGGAAAGTACTTTTCCGTGTAGGCAATAGCTTCTTTGTAATGCTCGTTCGACGCTAAAAAGCACGTCGTGGGTGAAACTTTCCCTTTGGGGTATTTCAATCGATTTTCATCGTCAAAGCTCCATTTTCCACCAAGTGGCTTTTGATTTTGGTCGATCAGGAGATTTCGTTTGATTCGTTGGTCTTTGTAAAAGTCCGTTTGAAACATGCGTTTTCTCGCCGAAAAATATGCCTCAATGTCTTCTGGTGCATTGAGAAACAAGGGGCTTGGATGTTTCGTTAGGGTTAAATCATTGGCTTCACAGGCATGATGTATTCTTCGCTCCAGCCAATCGTCGGTCGTATCAAGGTATTCAAGATGCGTAAGCCCTTCAGATTTCAAATGAGGAATCAAGGTACGAACATCAGCCAATGCGTCAAAGGAATCGATGTAGACCACCTCAATATTTTTCGATTGAAGATAGGCCGCATAAAACTTCATACTTGCCCGATGGAAGGCAATTTTCTGTTTGTGAAAGGTAAACTGCCTAAAAAAGAGCGTTTCCTCCACAAGATAAATGGTCGTGCAGTTTTCGATCAGAACGGTCTCTTCAAAGAGTTGATGCGGAAAAAGGATTCCAAGATTCTTCATGCGTTGTTTTTATTCATTCGGCAACGATCGCTGCAATACTTGACATCCTCCCATACCTTTTCCCATTTCTTTCGCCAGGTGAAGGGCTTTTGACACACCACACAGATCTTTTCAGGCAAATCGGCTTTCTTGACCTTTTTCATTGGAGCGTTTTTCCAGCTTTGGCATAGGGCAAACGTCCGACGGGTGAAGCGACAAAATAAGCATCTAAGCCTTGACACAACAAGGTCTCCTCGTCCGACAAGGAGACGAATCCATCATTGCCAACCATGTCATCGTTGAGCTCAACCTGCACTATACTTCCGACAATCAACTGGGTGCCGTTCAAGGGAATTGGTACGGTTTCTTCGAGTTTCATCGCGATTTTAATGATAGCTTCTTTGACAAATGGGGCCGAGCACCCATTGAGGTACTGCTCTTCAAATCCAACTTCCTTGAA
>JBILBT010000370.1:0-2575 GCA_044353545.1 Crocinitomicaceae bacterium
ACCTTCTTGAAGTCCTTTTCGGTAATTCTCCATGGATTGGACGGTTCCATTGTAAAAAAACGTTTTAAACTCACCATCCTTCACATCCATAGTCCAACGTTCTGTGGAAAGTAAGGTGCCATCCTCGTAGTAGTACTTTTGTTCGCCGTGTTTTTTCCCTTCCTTGTAATTCAATTCCTGAAGCAATTTACCTTCCACGTTGTATCGCTTGAATGAACCATCAAAGATCCCGTTCACGTAGTGCACCTCTTTCTCCAATTTTGATTTTGGATAGTACGTTTTCTTTACGCCATTGAGTATGCCATTGCTGTAAGTCTCCAACTTTGTTGTGTCACCTTGACGCGTAAAATAGGTCTGAACGCCATGTTTTTGACCCAGATTGTAATTCATTTCCCAGGCTACAAAAGTGGTGCTGTCGTAGTAGAATGTCCACGTCCCGGACTCAACTCCTTGAATGTGGTTCCGTACAACTTGCAAGCAACCTGTCTTGTAATACGTCGTATCGTTTCCGTTTTCTTTTCCATTCACGAAAGTTATACGTCGTTCCAATAAGCCGTTCATATGACATGTCTCACAAGTTCCGGTGAACGGTAAACCCGCATTTCCTGCTAAAATGGTGTTTGATCCCTCGTCATAGGTCAACTTCTCGTTGCAATCAACAACACCAGCGAGTTTACCACATTCCCAATCGCCAAATCCAGTTGCCTGCTTTTTACCTCGCTCATAGCAGGGCACTTTATTTCCATCTACAACTTGACCAAAGAGCAAGGTCATCGAAAAAAATACAGTAAGAAATGTAAATTGCTTCATTTTTTATTGAGTTTGAAGTTGGATTAATGCAGATTTCATCTCATCAGGAATAGAAATCGTTTGCTGTGTTTCTGCATTGTAACACACCTGTACAGAGCGTCCCTTGACAAAAACCTCGCCATTCACTTTTAATTCATAACCGAGAGTAAAACTTTTGTTACCAATATTCTCAGTAAACACATAAACCTCAGGAGTATGGGAAATCAATACTGATTTTAGGTATTCTGCTTCATTTTTCACAAGTACAATTCCGTGATGACGCCAATCCCAGTCGATACCTAAAAGTTCCCTAAAGTAATGGACCCTAGCCAATTCGAAGTAACTGAAATAGATGTTGTTATTGACATGACCAAGAACATCGAGATCAGAGAATCGCACTTGAATGGAGGCTGGTTGAATCATTTTTTATCGAGTTTTTCGAAATCTGAATTGTTGCTAATAAATTCGGGGACAATCTGTTTCATTTTGGCCACAATTTCATCGTTTTTTTGTGTTTCAAAAAGACCAATTAGAACGTTTATCGCTTCAATTTGCGCAACATCTTCATCGCGCACATTTGCTTTCAAAATTTTTGGATGATGCGTGGCAATGGTATTCTCCTCCTTCGCAAGTAGTTCCTCGTATAACTTTTCACCTGGTCTCAAGCCCGTTACTCTGATTTCGATATCTTTACCAAGTTGTAAACCACTCAGCTGGACCATTTTTTTCGCGAGGTCAATGATTTTCACGGATTCACCCATGTCGAAAACGAAGATTTCACCCCCTTCTCCCATTGATCCAGCCTCCAATACCAATTGACATGCCTCAGGAATCGTCATGAAGAAACGCGTCACCCGTTCATCGGTTACTGTAATTGGTCCACCTTGCTCAATTTGACGCTGAAACAATGGAATAACTGATCCGTTGGAACCCAAAACATTTCCAAAGCGTGTTGTCACAAAACGTGTATTCCCTTGCTTATTTGCCATTTGTGCATAGATTTCAGCTATGCGTTTAGATGCACCCATCACATTCGTTGGATTCACCGCTTTGTCCGTTGAAATCATCACGAATTTCTTAACCTCAAAACGCTTAGACAGATCAACAAGATTCTTGGTGCCCAATACATTTGTCAAAACTGCTTCAGATGGGTTATTTTCCATCATCGGCACGTGTTTGTAGGCCGCAGCATGAAACACAAAATCTGGACGGAAAAAGTCAAACACCCGCTCCATGCGTTCAGCACTTCGAATATCACCTATGACCACCTCAAAATTCAGTTCTCGGTGATTTGCACCCAATTCGATTTGCAAATCATACAGAGGAGATTCAGCTTGATCCAATAAAATGAGTTTCCCTGGGTTGTAGCGAGCTATTTGCTTGACCAATCCACTTCCGATCGAACCTGCAGCACCTGAAACCAAAATGGTTTGTCCCGTGAGCTGGTTCGAAATTCTATTTTCATCCAACACAATCGGACTTCTCCCGAGCAAATCTTCGATGTTCACTCGGCTGATCTGCTTGGTTGAAAATTCACCGTTGATCCAACTTTTCGGAGTTGGCACTTTAGATACTTTTACCCCATTTGCAAGGCAAGTTTCAACGACATGCTGTCTGTTTTCTTCATTGGGTTGTTGAATCGCGATAATCAAATTGTTGACACCTTCGTCACGTATCAAGGCTTCCAACCTACTCGAATGACTCACCGTAACCCCCTCCATGCGCGTACCGTCCTTCTTTTTATTGTCGTCGATAAAAGCAACAATTTTATAGTTCATACGGCCAT
>JBILBT010000130.1:0-8359 GCA_044353545.1 Crocinitomicaceae bacterium
ACTGGGTGCCGTTCAAGGGAATTGGTACGGTTTCTTCGAGTTTCATCGCGATTTTAATGATAGCTTCTTTGACAAATGGGGCCGAGCACCCATTGAGGTACTGCTCTTCAAATCCAACTTCCTTGAACTCAGAAACCTGTTTCTCATAGCGCGCCGAGGTTTGGTGGGCTTTTTCGTAGTCCGTGGCACGAACGAAATTCAAGGTATATTCTTTTGTTTCGAGGATATTTTGAAGGGTATCGCGTTGCACGCTATCGGGTCGATTGAGTATTCCATACAAAGGCGGATTTGCGCCAATGTGTACCAACGAATTGAATATGGCCAGGTTAGTGATCCCTTCCGCAGACTTCGTTCCGACCAATACCACTTGACGAAACCCCGCCAAGGAATTGACAAAAGTCGTTCGGTAGCGTTGTTCAAAGGCGGCAATTTCTTCTCGATTCAAGTTCATTTCTTACCAAAATTTAAATGTTTCTCAAGTTTCTTCCAGTAGGCGAAAAACGAAGGATAATAGCCCTTCACCTCATCGCAGATCCAGTCGCGTTCCTCTTGAATTCCAACATACCCTATATTTAAAGGATGCTCTTTGAAGTACATGGACGAGCACTTGTAGTCATCAACAAACGACTGAAATGACCCTACAAACAGCTGAATTCCTTCAATATTTTGACTCAGATTCAACATGAACTCCAAACACTTTTTACCCACGGGATACTTAGCGAAAAATTCAGGTTCAATCAGTAAAACGCGATTACCCTCCTCGCCCTTGTGCCACAATGGATCGAGATTGTAGTAATTGTAAAGGAACGTTGGTATATCTGGATTGATTTCGCATTTCTCACTAGTCGGCAGTTCTACAGAAAGTAATGCATGTTCTGTTTCTTTCAATTCGTCAGGAACATCCATCGAAGGAATTTCCTCGTACGATTTATCCAACCACGTATGCTGTTGTTGTGTGCGGGTATAGGTATTCACATTTTCCTGATTGGCATAATACGTTTTACTGCTATTCGCGCCAGAGACCCATTGCCAACTGCAAGCATTGCTCGCCCAATCGCCGTCGAGCAGATGGTAATACAGCCATTGAGCCGGTTGCTGCCAATGTGAACCTGCGATATTACATACCACAGAAGCGGTGTACATCCGACAATGGTTGTGCATGTATCCCGTTTCGTATAAACCTTTTATTGCTGAATCGATCCCTTCAATCCCTGTCTCCGCAGTTAAAATTCTACTGGGAATCTCGTAATTCGTCACTTTAACTTGTGGCTGTTTGATGTCCACATTTACATCTTTTTCTTGCGCCACCCGCTGAAAGTAATCCCGCCAACACAATTCCTTGACGAAAGATTCCATTTCCGAGATTTTGTAACCTTTTTTCAGAACGCGATCCAAAACAAACTTGGTGCTTATGACTCCACGTTAAATGTAGGGAGACAAATACGTTACGTCACCATCGATGTAGTTTCTGGTTTTTCCGTAACGCAGCGGATCGATGTCATCCACGTATTTGAGGATGGCTTGATAATCTGTTTGAAAATGTGATTTTGCCACTGCTTGTATTTATTCCTCCATGCTATTTGATTTTCAAGCTATGACTTTTTCATGATTGCTACGAAACAGCAACAATCAACATCACAAAGAAATCCGAAGAGCAGGAGTACTGTTCTGAGTTAGAACAAGAATGATGGAGGAAAGTTTGGGAGGGGTGGGAAAATCTATAAAAAGACTGCTTTCACGTTCCTATTAAATCCAACAATTGTGGATAAGCCCAGAGAAATCTTAACGCAAGGTAAACGTGCTCATGATTTTCTCACCAACTTGCTTGAAGCTTGAGAACTTGCTTTCTTCGCAAGTAAGTGTCAAGACATACGCGAAGTCATTTTCAATCCAATAGCGTTGTTCAAATTTTAAACGGAATTCACCTTGATCAGCAGCATAAATAAGTTTCTGATACTCACCGCCGGCGTTTTTGATGCGCTTACTTTCATACACCGTGCAGTTGGTCATCATTGTATTGATTTGGTTCTCCGAAATCTCAGTATACTGATCTAAGTCAACCGAGTTGCTTCCCAAATCTTGTGAGATCAAGTTCACATTTTCACGAAATTGATCTTGATCGTTTTCCAAAGCTGAGAACAAAATAAAACTTGTGCCCATTTGACCATTTTCGTTCAATTCCCAATCTTTCGGATATTGGATGGAGTAGTCATCCGCTGTAAAGATCTCCCAACCGGCTATTCTTTTTACGGGTTCAGCCTTTTGTTCTTTTTGAGTTGTTGATCCTCCGCAGGAAATAAGCGTGAGAAGGAGACTTAGGGTAAATAGGGTTTTTGTCATGGGTTGGGTGATTGATTTGTTTTAATCTTTCTTAAGGATGTTTGTTCATGGGTAGTTGGCTGTTTGCGGCGTGCCGAACTTTTCAAATTCTATTAAATTTCGAAGTTAGAACTTTCTCCGCACAAATTTATCTTTTCTCAGAAGCAGACTCTTGGGCTAAAGTTTAAGCAGCTGTTATAAGCATCACTCACTATTTTGTATAGATACACAATTTGTTGTTTTTTTTATATTTTTACCTTAAAATTAGATAGTTATGACGAAAAATATACTCGTGTTATTCTCATTATTCGCCTCTTTAGATTTGACAGCACAGGAAGTCTTAGCCACACAAGGAGAATCATACTCCAATGCAAATGCAGAAATCGGCTTTACAATAGGTGAAGTGATAATAAACACAGGAACAGATGGAACCAACGACATTACGCAAGGTTTTAATCAAACCAATTGGAACTTTTTAGGCGTGGAGGATTTTGCTCCCAACTACAAAGCCACTATTTTTCCTAATCCAACGCAGGATGTTTTGAACATCAAGACGAGTGTATTTGAAAATGTAACATATACGCTTTATGATGCGCAAGGAAAATTGGTTCTGCAAAACATTCTTTCTGCGGAGCAAACACCCATTAAAGTAAGTCAATTGGCTCCAGGAAGCTATTCATTGACGTTGAATAACGAAACACAAAAACTCAAAACATTTAAACTTATTAAACAACAATAAACCATGAAACGAATACTACTCTCACTTGTTTGTATAGCAACAATTTCACTAAGCTCATTGGGTCAAGCACCAGAAGGCTTCAACTATCAAGCGGTCGTTCGTAATGCTAGTAATACAATAGTAAATAACCAATCAGTTGGTATGCGTATGACCATCCAACAAGGTTCCATTGGTGGAACAACGGTTTATTCGGAAACATTTGGAACAACAACCAATGCCTATGGTTTAGTGAACCTAAAAATTGGTTCTGGAACAAGCACGGATGATTTTTCCGCTATTGATTGGTCAGCAGGCCCTTTTTTCATGGAAACGGCTATTGATTTAACAGGAGGAACGAACTATGCAGTAATGGGAACAAGCCAGTTAATGAGTGTTCCGTATGCATTGTATGCAAAAACTTCAGGAAATGGTCAAGGTCCAGTTGGTCCGCAAGGAATCCAAGGTCCAGCAGGAGTAGACGGTACAAATGGAACTGATGGTGCAGTTGGTGCTACTGGTCCAGCTGGTCCGCAAGGAATCCAAGGTCCAACTGGAGCAACTGGTTTAACAGGGGCGCAAGGGATTCAAGGGATACAAGGAACTCCTGGTTCTCAGGATGCGTGGGGATTGAATGGAAATGCAGGAACGAATGCATCTGCGAATTTTATCGGTACAACTGGCGCACAAGATGTTGTATTCAGAACCAATAACATAGAACGAATGCGTTTATCTTCAAATGGCAACCTAGGAATTGGTACAACTTCAACCCCTGTTCCGTTGACTTTCAATGGTGGAGCCGGAGATCGAATTTCCTTTTTTTATACTTCTCCTACGAGTTTATATGGATTAGGAATTCAAAATCAACTATTACAAATGTATACCAATGGCTCATCTAGTGATATTGCTTTTGGTTATGGTTCGAGTGGTTCTTTCAACGAAAATTTTAGGATCAAAGGGAATGGTAATGTAGGAGTTGGAACGAATAATCCGAGCTTCAAATTTCAAATATCTAGTGCGACTGGAGGACTTTTTTTCGACCCAAATCAACCCAATTTTAATAGGATGAAATCAACCGCAAGTGAAACCGGAATAGGAAGGGACTTATTATTGAATGCAGGAGGTAATGGTGGGTTAAGTCCGGATCTGTACATCAAAACGAATGGAAATATTGGAATAGGCAATAGTAATCCAACTGAGAAGCTTCACATAAACAGTGATTTAATTGGTTTGGATAGTTCTTTTATAATAACAAGTTCTGGTCGGGTTGGTATGGGTATGAACCCAACAATGCGTTTGGATGTTTGGCCTTCGGGCACCATAACAGATCAACAAGTAATGCGCGTTACAGGTTATGTATTAGATAATCCAAGCTCTCCTCCAATTGCAGCTATACGCGGTGGTGGTGATGGCGCATCTGTCTTTGAGATTTCAAAACCTTCGGGGCCGGCCAGAAATTATGCCCAGTTAAGAATGGGTGTTGATGGCACTCTTGGTAGCATTTACAGCAATGGTGGTAATTTTGGTGTCAATATCAACAATCCTGCCCGTTCACTCCATATCAAGGATGTGATGCGCCTAGAACCTATACCAACAGCGCCATCCTCTCCAGCTAAAGGAGACATATATTTTGACAGTACCCTCAACAAGCTTCGAGTATATGATGGCACAACATGGCAAAATTGCTGGTAACAAAAAGATTTGTAATGAAATGAAAGCTGTCTTCGGACAGCTTTTTTTATGGCAGAACTGTTCTTTAAATCCAACTTTACAAAGCTAACAAGTGATAATTCCCGGTTGCTTTTCTACCCTGATCATTTTACTTTTCAAAAGAAAAAAATAAATTAGGCTTTGTGCTTTAATCTAACTGTTTTTAAAGATGCCTACAAATTCATTTTTACCAATTTACAGTGCGTTCTTTTCAGAAATGAACCGAACTTTAATATGTCGAAGATGCCTTGTTTTTAAATACAACACCTTTATTAAATGCAGTTGGCGTTATTCGATAGAATTGTAATTAGTTTTAACTTACTTAAATGCCTCACAAATCCACCAATTTTGTATCAACGCCAACATGTTTTGTAACTCAGAACAACGGTAAGTTTTTATAATTTCCCATTAGAATCTTTCGAAAATATTGTATCATTTTTTGATACTTATAAATGTAGCTTCCGTCAAAACCTGAATTTGTATTATTTACATGAAATTTATTATTTCTGAGTGACTAAATTTCATTATCTAATTATTTCAGTAGTTTCCACAACTAAAACTCAAAAATTCATTTTTTTTCATTTTACAAGGACATTAATCTTCAAAGATATCTTATTCGGCAGCATGAAGAATTAGCCGCTCTTTTAAAAATAAAATTTAGGGTACTACACACATTTTTTCAACCTTTATCACGACAGTTCAACCTACATTTGAGCAAATTGTATTATGAATGAACCCCACATCATTTTTAATCCAATTGAGGTATCATCAAACAATTGAAAACTAAACACATCACCGTCGTCGTCAAGAGCCTTTAAAATTTGATAGTGATGATTTCCTTTATCTGTATATCCCTCCTCAACATCAGATAATTTTTTATAGACTACGGTTTCGCCATTCGCTTTTAAATGAGCAATATCACCACGTTCGTTGATATTAATCACAAAAGTATTGTCGCCCTCTTTCCAATCACCCCATGTTTCTGTTTCTGGATCAAAGACAGCAATATAATTGTAGTCAACTCTGAATTTTTCTACACTGTTAGTTGATGATTCAGTTTCTGTGAGTTTAATTCCATAAAAGTCCCAAGTTCCAGAAGTACCCTCAATAAGATCAAACTCCTTAATTGTTGATGGTAATCTTTCAAATCTCGCGGAAAACTCTAAAATTTTCCCTGGCATTGCTGCTGTAATCCCACTTGTACTCCCTATATTTTGTGTGCTTAACAATTTGTAAATCTTCCCATTTGCTTTGATGTAGTAAGCATCTTGGTGTCCTGGTGGGTTAAGTAGAATGTAATGCCCTTCCGATTTGGTGTTTTGGTACTCGAAAGTAATTTGAGTGTAAGAATCATTTATTAGCACTGCTTTAATGTAAACATCGTTTTCTCTTTTTCTATCAATATCTGGATAGGAAATAGACTGTGCTAATGAATTGATTGCTAGTATAAAAACTACAAAAACTAAAATTGAATTTTTCATGTAAATTCGTGAATTAAAACAAGTGTATTACTTTATAGTCCAAAACAAAAATCCGGATCTTTTCGCTAAAATAATTTGTGAGAAATTATCTCAAATAAAAAAATCAAAGACGAATATAGCTATTTGCTAAAATAGAATTACAATATTATCTTCCATATTTTCTCTCTTTTAACATCAGAATCCTTTTCTAAAAAATTAAGGAATTCCAATCATCCATCAAATTAGTCAGTTTTTTCATTTTCAATTCTTCATCCTTCATTTTTTTTATATCCTTACCTTTGCCCCATGCGTATCGATATCCTTACCGTAGTTCCCGCCTTGCTGGATGGCCCCTTTTCTCACTCGATCCTGAAACGTGCTCAAGATAGAGGCCTAGCCGAGGTTCATGTGCACAACATCCGCGATTATTCCTTGCAAAAACAAAAGCAAGTGGACGATTACCAATACGGTGGTGGTGCAGGCATGGTGATGACGATCGAACCGATTGCCCGCGTGATTGATCAGCTCAAAAGTGAACGCGACTACAGCGAAGTAATTTACATGACGCCTGATGGCGAAGTGCTCGAACAAGCCCTGTGCAACAAATTGTCACTTGGTGGGAATCTCATTCTTCTTTGTGGACATTACAAAGGCGTGGATGAACGGGTGCGCGAACATTACATCACCAAAGAAATTTCGATTGGATCGTTCGTGCTTTCTGGAGGTGAACTCGCCGCTGCGGTTGTAGCAGATTCCATCATTCGCCTCATCCCTGGCGTCCTCAACGATGAGACATCAGCGCTGACGGATAGCTTTCAAGACAATCTACTTTCACCACCAGTTTACACCCGACCAGAAGAATACAATGGATGGCGGGTTCCAGAAGTGTTGCTTTCAGGAAATACCGCACTCGTTGAAAAATGGCGAGAGGACCAAGCACTGAAACGAACGCAAGAACGACGACCAGATTTACTGGATTAAACCCGAACCTATGAATTCTATCGATACAGTCATTGAACAACTGCGCGACGGAGGAACCATCCTCTACCCTACGGATACGATCTGGGGCTTGGGCTGCGATGCCACAAATGAGGAAGCCTGCCAAAAGGTTCTGGCCTTGAAAAATCGTCCGGAAGAAAAGAGTTTTATCCTCCTTGTAGATGGATTTCAAATGCTCGAAAAATACGTTCCTGAGTTCAACCCGGTCTGTTACGAACTTGCGGACTTTGCATCTAGCCCCTTGACGATCATCTATCCGACATCAAAAGACCTCGCTCCGAGTGTGCTCGCGGAAGACGGTTCGGTAGGCATTCGAATTACGAAAGATCCAAACTGCATCAAACTCATTCGCGCCTTAAAAAAGCCAATTGTCAGCACGAGCGCCAATATTTCCGGTCAAAAAGCACCTACCTGTTACGACGACATCGATGCCTCCATCAAACAACATGTCGGTGCAATCCTCGAAGAACGTCTCGCTGAAAAGATGTCCACCCCATCGCAAATCATTAAAATTGGCTTGGACGGAACGGTGAAAGTCATTCGCTAGAGCTTGTTCGAGGTGCCTTCGTACACAACGGAAATAAAAATCTATCTTTGTGCCCGCAATGTCAGAAAATTACGCTTCCGCCCTCTCCCATCCCGTTTTCAAAGTCGCTTCGCAGATTATTGCTGAAGAGGGACTTGAAGCCTATGTGATTGGCGGCTATGTGCGTGACCATTTGCTCGGGCGACCCTGCAAAGACTTCGACATTGTCGTGGTTGGAAGCGGATTAGAACTCGCTAAACGCTGCGCAGAACGCCTTCGGGTGAAGAAAGTATCACTGTTTGAGAACTTTGGTACCGCTCACTTCAAGTACAAGGATTTAGATGTTGAATTTGTCGGTGCACGAAAAGAATCCTACCAGCGCGATTCGCGGAAGCCCATTGTCGAAAATGGCACCTTGAAAGAAGACCAAGAACGCCGCGATTTTACCATCAATGCCCTGGCGCTTAGTTTAAATGCGGAAACCTATGGGGATTTAGTTGATCCTTTTGGCGGGATTGATGACCTGAACAATGGCATTATTCGGACGCCACTCGACCCAAACACCACGTATTCAGACGATCCCTTGCGCATGATGCGGGCGATTCGTTTTGCCACTCAGTTGGAATTTAA
>JBILBT010000371.1:0-2560 GCA_044353545.1 Crocinitomicaceae bacterium
TGCACGACTTGTGATCTCCAAAAAGGCGCACCTCATCCTTCCTACGCATCGTTTACTCGATGCTGCCTCTGAAACAGCGAAAGGGAAAAATAAGATCGGTTCAACACTTAAAGGAATTGGCCCGACATACATGGACAAAACAGGTCGAAATGGCTTGCGCGTTGGGGATATTTTTTCTCCAAACTTCAAAGAAAAATACGATGCCTTAGTCGAAAAACACCTTGGAATATTGAAACATCACGAAGGATTCACCTATGACCTTACTGAACTTGAAGGACCATGGATGGAAGGCATTGAATTATTGCGTGGACTTATTGCTGTTGACAGCGAACATTACCTCAATGAAGCTTTAAAAAGTGGAAAACGTGTATTGGCTGAAGGAGCTCAAGGCACCATGCTCGACATTGACTTCGGAACGTATCCATTCGTCACTTCATCAAATACGGTAACTGCAGGTACCTGCACAGGACTCGGTATTGCTCCACAGAAAATCGGAAAAGTCATTGGAATCTTTAAGGCCTATTGCACCCGAGTTGGTAGTGGACCATTTCCTACAGAATTATTGGATGAAGTAGGTGATTCAATCCGCAAGGAAGGCAATGAATTTGGTTCTACGACAGGACGTCCTCGTCGCTGTGGCTGGGTAGATTTGCCGCAATTGAAATATGCCATTATGATCAATGGAGTTACAGAATTGAGCATGATGAAAGCTGACGTGCTTGGAAATTTTGACACCATTCGCGTGTGTACCCATTACCTTATCAATGGTGAGAAAACTGATCGCTTCCCTTATGATCTCACAGATGTGGAATTGGTTCCCGTATATGAAGATTTGCGTGGATGGAAAGCAGACCTTACCGGTTTATCTTCATACGATGACGCGCCAGATGCATTGAAAGAATACGTTTCTTTCCTTGAAGCACAATTGGAAGTGCCTATCTCCGTTGTATCTGTTGGACCAGACCGAAAACAAACATTAAGCAACGAGTGATTCATAGTGGAATACATAGATTTTTGAAAATTGCGCTTTACACAGGCGCATTTTTTTTCGCATCTTATTTTTCCTTTGCTCAAAACAAAATACTCGAATTGTTGCCAGGTTCAGAGAAACTTGGCTATAATGAAAAAACAGGTGCTCACCGACTTGTTGGAAGCGTCAATTTCGTGTACCAAGGAAACACCATGTACTGCGATTCTGCCCATTACTTCGACAAATCGGAAGAGGTGCGTGCCTATGGAAATGTGCACATCACCAAGGATGGAATCAACCTCTTCTGTGACTCACTCTATTACAACGGGAAAACAAAAAAAGCCAAACTTTGGGGACACGTCAAGGTGCGCGACATGGAGTATAAATTAACCACGGACACCCTTGAATACGATGCCAAAAAAGGAAGAGGAACCTATTTGCACGGGGGTAAAATCGAAAGTATTTCGTCCAATGAGGTACTTACCAGTCGCATAGGTTATATGTACCCCGACTCTAAAAATTTCTTTTTTAGCGGAAAAGTAAAGTACAAAAACGACGATTTAAGCATGTCAACCGACACCTTGCAGTACACCTATTCCAAGCAACTTACCCATTTCTTCGGACCTACCAAAATTGACAAGGGAAAAACACACATGAGCTGTGAGAGTGGTTGGTACAATGTTCAAACAGAGGAAGGGAGTTTAATTAAAAATGCTGAAATTCTCGACTCCACGCGCATCATTCGTGGCGACACACTTTTATATATGCCTAAGATAGGTCGTTCGATTGGTAAAGGTCACGTCTATTATACCGACACCACCCAACAAATGGTCTTTCAAGGAAATTATGCGTATTCCGACGAAAAACAACACATTACCTACATTACGGGCAATGCCTTGGCCACCAAAGTCCAAAAAGAAGACACGGTATTTATTCATGCCGACACCTTAATGAACATCACGGACAGCATTACAGGTGAAATCCTCACCAAAGGTTACAGGGGGGTGAAAATTTTCAACCGCAGTGTCCAGGCCGTTTGTGACAGTATTTCCTACGATGAAGAAAAAGGGCAAATGCAACTCTTTAAGCAGCCAATTATTTGGAGTCAGAATGCCGAGTTGCGTGGAGCCCAAATGACCGTATGGCTCAGTGATAGTTTAATCCGTTACGTCGAGATCAAGGATAGCGCAACAGCCATTATGGAAATCGATTCAGGGTTCTATTACAACCAAGTGGCAGGCAAACGCATCGATGCCTATTTTAAGAACAACGAACTAATCCGAACAGATGTTGGTGGGAATGCACGCACCATCTTTTATCCCGAAAACGAAGAAAAAACGGATACCACAGTGATGGTAAAGCGAATGGGTATGAATCGTTTGTTTGCCCGAGACTTGCGTATTTACCTAGACAGTGGTGAAATTACAGGCATTACGTATTATGAAAAACCCGATGGCATCTTCTACCCTATGGATCAGATTGATGCGGAAGAACAGTTCATTCGTGAATTCAAATGGACACCTTTACTTCGCCCCAAAGATCCCTTTTCCCTTACACTCCCGGATTGAGATCTTCTTTTTTGTCCCAACG
>JBILBT010000372.1:0-2556 GCA_044353545.1 Crocinitomicaceae bacterium
TTTTTGATCGCCCTGCTTAATTCTTCTCGCCAATTCAACTTCCTCTTCTGCAGTAATCAACTCTTCTTTACCAATGTCTTGAAGATACTTGTCTAAGGACTGACTTTCGCGATTGGTAATCGACTTTGTAATTTTTAATTGTCTCATCTATCTATCTCTGTTTTTTTTGACAGTCATAATAACGTCAAGCAAAACGCAAAGTTACGCTGAATTTGTTAGTCTTCCCAAATATTTCCACGCATTTTTTTGATAGCAAAACCAAAAGGCATGAATTTACTCGAAACTAGAGCCCAAATCCAAAGTAATCGCGTTTGCCACTTTCTGACATTACCTCGAGAAGAACACCTCTATTTTGACCGTTTAACTTGGCCGTGAGTTGTTCTACCGATTCTATTGCTTCATTGTTCAGCTTCAAAACAATCATCCCCGGTTGTAAGCCAATGGATTTTAATTTTCCTGCATTCAATTCTGCTATTTTCACACCGTAACTGATGTTTAACTCTTTCATCTCTTTCGACGTCAATGTTCTAAATGTTGCACCCAATGCGAAGTTCTTTGCTATTTCTTCTTTCGACACGAGTTTCGTATCGCCATCTGAATTGCGCAACACCAATTCCTTGATGTCTTCGTCTCCATCTTTAGTACGGACGGTTAAGCTAATTTTATCACCCGGACGACGTTTTCCGATTTCTTCTTGTAGTTCGGCAACTGAATTGACCTCTTTTGAACCGATTTTTAAAATCACCTCGCCATCCTTCATTCCTGCTTTATCTGCACTTCCATCTGCAACAACCTTGGAAACATATACTCCTTTTGTATTTGGTAATTTGTTTTTCTCTTTCAATTCTTGATTGATGTCAGCAATTTGAACGCCCAAATACCCTCGCTGAACTATTCCATAATCAATCAAATCACGCATGACTTTTTCCACCAAATTAACTGGAACAGCGAATGAATAGCCAGCATAACTTCCTGTTTGAGAAGCAATGGCAGTGTTGATTCCAACGAGTTCTCCTCGTGTATTGACCAACGCACCACCGCTATTGCCAGGATTTACTGCGGCATCTGTTTGAATAAACGATTCAATGGGCACGACATTGGGATTTGTTCGGTCAGAAAGCAGATTTATGTTACGCGCTTTCGCAGAAACGATACCTGCAGTCACCGTTGACGTAAGATTGAAGGGATTTCCTACCGCCAACACCCATTCGCCGATTTTAAGGTCGTCGCTGTTTCCTAGGGAAATGGGTTGAAAATTGTTTCCTTCAATTTTTAATACAGCAATATCTGTTGAGGGATCAGCTCCAACTAATTTCGCTGTATATTTTGAGTTATCATTTAAGATCACTTCAATCTCATTTGCATTTTCAATGACGTGGTTGTTCGTGACAATATAGCCCTGTGAGGAAACAATGACACCTGAGCCAGAGCCCGAGCCAAATTGTTTAAACTCTCGCCCTCCAGCTCCGGGTCCGTAGAAAAACTCTTGAAATGGATCGCGCTGAAAGGTCGTTTGTACAACTTTAGTGGTAACATGCACCACAGAGTTAATCGTGTTTTCGGAGGCAACAGTTAAATCAACACCCATTCCGGCGCTTCCATCAAAATTTACCGCCCGGGCATTCATTCGGTTTCCATCAATTACTTCGTCCGATAACAAGGCGTAATCAGGCTGTGAAAGCATTAAATACGCGCAAAAAGGAATCATTCCGCCCAACAATCCCAAACCAACAATTTTGAAGTTGTTTTTCATTTTCTTTACTATTTACGGGTTCAAACTGCAAGATTAACGAATCACTGTTTTTTTTGTTAATTGCCCCCTGTTAAAGATTGTTAAGCTATGCAGGAAAGCAATTCATCGAAAACACTTAATTTCGTTCTGCATTCAAAAATATGAAAATACCTTTTCACAAATATCAAGGGACAGGCAACGATTTTATCATGATTGATAATTTAAGTGGCGACTTCTCAAATTTGGATATTCAGCATGTTCAGCAGCTTTGCGATCGTCGTTTTGGCATCGGAGCAGATGGCTTAATTCTAATTCATTCACATCCCACCTTGCATTTTGAGGCGGATTATTACAACTCGGATGGATCAAAGAGTTTTTGTGGAAATGGCGCCCGCTGTGCTGTTCAGTTTTATGCGCGAAACCATGCACATCAAGATGAGTTCAAGTTCATGGCGATCGATGGGATTCATTCAGCTAGAATCATAAACAATGAGGTGTCCTTGGAAATGTCTTCTGTTCAAATGATTGAGAAGTATGGCCATGATCATGTTTTGAACACGGGCTCTCCACATTATGTAAAGCATGTGAAAGACCTTCCTATTTTGGATGTTTTTACATTAGGTCGAGAAATTCGGTACTCGGATGATTTTAGTGCAGTAGGCATCAATGTCAATTTTGTGAAGCAAATCTCTCCTAGTCACATTTCAATTCGCACCTATGAACGGGGAGTTGAAGATGAAACGCTTTCATGCGGAACGGGCGCTACGGCGTGTGCGCTTGTGGAAGGACAATCATTCTCAGAGGGAAATCATTCCGTTTGTGTT
>JBILBT010000005.1:0-25996 GCA_044353545.1 Crocinitomicaceae bacterium
ACTGGCAAATGCCTGGCATGGATGGTTTAGAGTTGGTGCACGAATTGAAAAAACAGCACGAAGGTGAAATTCCTGCAGTATTGATGGTTACCGCTTATGGTCTTGATACTGTGCGTAAAGCCGCCAGAGACAATGAGGTTGATGGACTAATCATTAAGCCTGTAAATCCTTCTGCTCTGTACGATTCTGTGAATAAAATCTTACAGCTCGGAAAGAAAAAAGTCGCTGCACACAAAGAACAAAAACCAAACGACTCAGACCATACAAGCTACCTTAAAGGAAAACGCATCTTACTTGTTGAAGACAATGAAATCAACATGGAACTCGCCTTAGAGCTACTTAAAGATGTTGGTATTGAATGTGAAAGCGCTTGGAATGGAGCTGAAGCAATCGAAAAACTCAAAGAATCTACATTTGACTTGGTGTTGATGGACATTCAAATGCCCATTATGGATGGTTTAACGGCAAGCCGCAAGATCCGTGAGGACATGAGTAAAGAACTACCGATTTTGGCGATGACTGCACATGCGATGAAAGGTGAACGCGAAAAAAGTTTGGCCGCAGGAATGAACGACCACATCACCAAACCCATTGATCCTGAGCATCTTTACATGACACTTCGCAGCTTTCTTGCTCCTGAATCAATGAAAACAGGGATTCAACCGGTAAAAACAGAAAAGAAAGAAAAAACAACTGAAGCATCTTCAACGATTATCATTGAAGGAATAGATACTGCAGCTGGACTTCGCAGAGCAGCAGGCAAAGAGGAAGTTTATTTGCGTCTCTTGAAGACCTTTGTAGAGAACAATGGCAATTTCAGAGCAAAATCTCAATTGTTGCAGACACAAAATAGATTGGATGAAACGGGTATGCTTATGCATACAATAGCTGGTGTTTGCGGAAACATTGGAATTACAGAAGTTTATAAGTTGGCGCAGCAACTCACCTTGGAGTTCAAAACTCACATAAAAAGTGGCAGCATGAATTTCACTCCAATTCTTCAAAACAAAGTGGAAGAAGTTGCCAATGTTTTGGACATCTATTTCGAACGAATACATGCGTTTATTGCCGCAAAAGAAGCTGAAGAGGCCAATGCAAAAATCACCGTTTCAGAAATAGACCAAGAGGACATGTTTGAAAAACTATTTGCCGCCATTGAGCAGAATGATCCTGTATCCATCGAACAATGTACCTACCTTTTAGAGAAAGTAGAACTCGACGAAACAACAATTGAACTATTGAAAGACATTTCTACTTCGTTAAATAATTTTGATTTTGACGAAGCTCTTGATAAATTTAACACCCTAAAAACAAAATAAATATGCCTACACAACAATGGACTATCGATCCGATGCACAGTGAAATTATGTTCAAAGTGCGTCACATGTTAATCACAAATGTTTCTGGAACATTTGACATGTACAACGCTACAATGCATGCGGATGCAGCTGATTTTTCAGACATGGAAATGGAGTTTGAAGCAGAAGTTTCATCCATCAACACGCGTAATGACCACCGCGATGATCACTTGCGCAGCAATGATTTCTTCGACGTAGAAAACAACCCAACATTGAAATTCGTTTCAACAGGAATTCGCAGAAAAGATGGTAACATCTACGATTTAGATGGAAATTTCACGCTTCGTGGTGTTGAAAAGCCAATTACATTGAAAGCAGAATTTACAGGAACAGCGCTTGACCTATATGGACAACGAAAAGCTGGATTTGAAATTTCAGGTGTCATCAACCGAAATGATTTTGGTTTAACGTGGAATGCTACCACTGAGGATGGCGGTCTTGCTTTGGCTGAAGAAGTTCAGTTGGCGATCTCTGCCCAAATGATTAAACAATAAAAGATCAATGGTGAAACACACTTTTGTGAACACGCTTTGCAAGGTGGTATTTTTTTGCGTCCTTTCTTTCACTGGAAATGCACAAGCCATTTCAGCGCTTTCTGAAGAGCGCTACAGGTATCTGCATAGTCATCCAGAATTGAGTGGAGAAGAATCAAATACAGCATGTTACTTAAAAAGTGCCTTATCAAAAGTGGGGTTCACCATCATTGATTCCTTAGGATTTCATTCCTTCGCAGGAATATTTTACAACGGGAAAGGACCAGTTGTCATGTACCGAACTGACATGGATGCCTTACCCATCATCGAGGAAACGGGTTGTCCGTTCTCGCCAGGAGCATCAATTGAATCCGACAAACCGATTGTGCGCATGCATGCTTGCGGACACGACTTTCATATGACGACTTGGTTGGAGGTTGCCGAGGACTTAGTCAAGAACAAAAACACATGGAAAGGTACGGTCATTTTCTTGGCCCAATCGTCTGAGGAAACTGGTCAAGGTGCGAAGGCCGTTTTGTCCTCTTCGAATTTCCAAAAACTACCTAAAGCAGATTATAACATTGCCTTTCACAATACACCCGAATTGAAAAGCGGAGCAGTTGGATTTTGCGATGGATATGCCTTTGCTGCTGTCGACATGATGAACATTACTGTAAAAGGTGTAGGTGGACATGGCGCAGAACCATTCCGTGCTGTAGATCCTGTACTTCTTTCAGCCTACCTTGTGACAGAGCTCCAGTCCATCGTGAGTCGCAACTTAGCACCAAACGACCCCGCAGTAATTACCGTTGGTGCCATTCATGGTGGTACGGTCGGAAATATTATCCCCGCGCAGGTTGAACTGAAACTGACAATCCGGTCCTACTCAGAGGAAGCAAGAAAAAAAATACTTCAGCGCATTGAAGAAATCGGAAATGGTCTTGCGGCAAGTGCTGGACTAGATACATCACACTTCCCGATATATACTTTGCTAGACATGTCCATACCGTCTGTCTACAATGCATCCGTCATGGGTAAACTACTGATGGCTACACTGAAAAAGAGTGACATACAAACCGCAACGATGACCGCAAAAATGATTGGTGAAGATTTCGGGGTCTATGGTGCGTCAAAGACAATACCTTCATACATGCTTTGGATAGGAACGACATCCCGTGACGATCAGTATTGCCCAGATCATGAGGGGTGTAACCCTCCAAAACTGCACACCTCCGAATACTTCCCTGATTACACAGTTGCACTTCCTTTGGCTGTCAAAACCATGAGTGCTTCCATCATTGCCTTATTGACCACTCGTCCTATTCCGATTACCCATAGCACTTCGCCAAGCTTGAAGAATTCCAAGCAGTAGAAAAACGCTGCCGTAAAACACCATAAATTCAAATTGATGGGCGTTGATCCACGGACGATTTTCACCACCAAGAATAGCATAGGAAGCCAAAAGTAAAAAGGCGCCTGATCCGGCACTAAATGTATAGACAAACACCGAAGAAGTGTTCTGATCAAGAATATTCCGTTGCTTTAACAGCGTACCCCAGAACATCCAAAACGGAACCTGAAAGGGATTAACAACACTTAAACTCATTCCGAAGAAAAATGCACTTCCAGAGAAATCTACTTTTTCTATTGTCGCACTGGGAGCATTGAAAAATTGAGCATAAAGTACATATCCACCGTAAAAGATTAAACCGAAAACAAAAATCCACTCTGCTGACTCTTTCCAAGGAATTGGAATTTTAATGCGGTGAAGCAGAGTCACGGCAAGGGCCGCATAAATCATTTCAATAATAACTGCACCGAATGCAAACCAAAGTGCCGATTGCACGGAATCAAATGCAGACACTTGGAGTGTCGTCATATTGAGTGTGCCTGGTGCCATTGAACCAAAAAAACTAATGGCCAAACCGGCAAGAAACAACTTTAGATTTTTTGTCATCTACTTATTACCCTACACCTATTTGAAAACTGGAATTAATTAGGCAGCTTAACCAAGTGCAAGTCTCGCTCACCTTTGCCTTTTAAATATACCGAGCCAAGCGATTCAAATTGAAACTTCTCTTGGTGCAACAAAGATTTAGTTTCATCAGTAATTGCTACTGACATTGGACGACCATTCGATTCCACACGGGCAGCAATATTTACATTATCACCCATGATATCAAACTGAAAACGTGATTTTCCTACAACACCCGAAATTATTTCCCCTGAGTGGACCCCAATTCGACATTTCCATTCAAGCGAACTATTGCTGTTTTTTGCTTCAAGATACGACACCATCGCCAAGCCAAAACTTACTAAGTCTGTTGCATGCGCGTTGGTGTTTGATCCAATTCCCGCAACAGCCATGTAGGCATCACCAATGGTTTTAATGCGTGTCACATTATGAAGAACAGCCAAATCATCGTAAGCCGTAAATATCTCTGTCAACTCTTGGATAAGTTGATGTGGTGTCAATTGCGAACTAATGGTTGTAAATCCAACTAGATCACAAAATAAAACGCTCGTATTGGTATGTGTTTCAGGAGCATATGATCCCTTCTCGATGAGTGCTTCAATGACATTTTCAGGAAGTAAGACCCGCAACAAGTCATCAGCCCGACGGCGTTCAATTTGCAAATCAAGATGCGTGCGAATGCGCGCCATCACAACATCTGCACTGAAAGGTTTCGTGATAAAATCGGCACCACCAGCCTTAAACCCCTTGGTTTCATCTGATGATTCATTCAATGCCGTCAAGAAAATCACAGGAATTTTCGCGGTTGAAGGATTGGATTTAATTTGTTTACACACCTCGTAACCATCTACATCGGGCATCATGATGTCCAATAGAATCAAGTCAATTGAGGCATCAGACTCAATGATTTCCAAGGCCTTTACTCCATTCTTGGCTACCTTCACTCTATATTTATCCCTCAACAATGCCGAAAGGACTTGTAAGTTCTCAACGGAATCATCCACAACGAGGATGGTATCCAAATGGTCTGATTGATAAAAGAAATTTTCCATGGACATTAAAATGTAGGGTGTGAAAATACACTTTTAAGGAGGTCGAATCGCTATTTTCTCTCTCTTTTTTTCTACTTTTACTCCGCTGAATAAAAAGCAATTGATTTTCACTGCTAAAACGCATCACATGAGCGCGAACATTATTATTCCTGTAGACTTCACAAAGGCCGCTGAGAAAGCCGCAGAATTTGCCATAGGGTTGAACTTGGAACTGCATGCAAAACTCACGTTCTTGCACATCATTGACGATGAAAATGATCGAATGACTGCAACAGCCTCACTATCCTCATTTGTTTCCAAACTTTCGCTTGGGAGTAATGAAACGGAACAGGTCATTATGAAGGGGAAATTTCTGGAAGATATTGGAAAGATTGCCGATGCTTCGAGTGCTGATTTGGTTGTGATGGGAACGCATGGCGAGCGTGGCATGCAAAAAATGTTTGGAAGCTTTGCGCTAAGGGTTGTAGAAAGTTCAAAAAGACCCCTATTCATTGTTCAAGAGGAGTCCGAATTCAGAAATATCAAGACGATTATTCAAACCATTGATCTTGAAAAAGAAAGTGTACAGATTGTTCGTTACGCTGCAACACTTGCTCAACGATTTAAAGCCAAAGTACTTTTAGTAGGAGGAAAACACGACGATAGCGAATTTAAAGCAAAGGTGAATACCAATATGCTTTTTTGCATCGAACAACTGAAAGAGAAAGGAATTGATTTTGAATTCCATTTCTTGGAAAGAAAGAACTTTGATGATAATTTAATTGCCTTTTGCAAAGAGAACAATGCCGATTTATTGGCTGCAACACATTATCAAAGTACGTTTTATGCGTTCTCTGACAAATTTGTTCAGCACTTGATCATGAATGAATTGCACATACCAATTCTTACTGTTGAAAGCACTCAAACTACCAAGTCTGGTCAGTTTGGCGCGATGTTCGGATAATTTACTGCAAGGACTACTGCGCTTTAGGGTTCGCAAATAGCTTTACGTCATTTCCTGTAATCTTTTCTCCACAAAGGATTACCATACGTTCAACGATGTTGCGCAGTTCACGAATGTTTCCTGACCAATCTGTTTGTTGAAGTGCAAGTAGCGCATCATCCGTGAAGGATTTCCTCGCCACCCCATGCTCGGCACAGACCATGGTTAAAAAATGTTCGGCAAGCACTGGAATATCATCTCTGCGTTCGTTCAATGATGGCACATGAATGAGGATTACCGCTAAACGGTGGTATAAATCTTCTCTGAATCTTCCCTCGGCTATTTCCTTTCGCAGATCTTTGTTTGTTGCTGCCAAGACTCGGCAATCCACTTTAACATCGCGTTCGCCTCCTACACGTTGAATGACATTTTCCTGCAAAGCACGCAGCACTTTGGCTTGGGCGCTTGCTGACATATCACCTATTTCATCCAAAAACAGGGTTCCACCCGTAGCGAGTTCAAATTTTCCTTTTTTATCCTTCACGGCCGAGGTAAATGCACCTTTTTCGTGACCAAACAATTCACTTTCAATCAATTCAGAAGGAATCGCTGCACAATTCACCTCGATGAAAGGCATTTTTCGTCGGTTTGAATTGTCGTGAAGAGAGCGCGCAACAAGTTCTTTTCCTGTGCCATTCGCTCCAGTAATGAGCACTCTTGCATCCGATGGTGCCACCTTCTCAATCATCTCTTTGATGTGGATAATTCCTTCTGTCTCTCCAATGATCGAGCTTCCTCTGAAACGCTTCACCGTCGTCTTCAACTGGTTGGTTTGTTCAACCAAAGAATTTTTATCCTTTGCATTGCGAATCGTCACCAAAATACGGTTCAGGTCCAATGGTTTTTCAATGAAATCAAAGGCTCCTTTTTTAATGGCTTGCACTGCGGTGTCAATGTTCCCATGTCCACTGATCATAATCAATGGCGTTTCCACCTTCGTTTTAATCAATTCATCCAAGACTTCCATTCCATCCATCAAGGGCATTTTGATGTCACAAAAAATGATTTCGTACAATCCAGATTTGGCTTTGTCAACGCCCTCTTTTCCATTCTCAGCTTCATCGATTTCAAATCCCTCAAATTCAAGGATTTCTCTCAATGCTCTGCGAATTGCACGTTCATCATCAATGATTAGGATTTTTGCCATGGGAATTAAAATTTGAGTAAAGATAGGAATGATGTTGTTAAAGTCGTGTGTATACCTCGTGGGGTAGATGCATTATTCAAAAATAACTCCCTCCTTTAAGGAGTACGGAGAAATAAAAACCTGATTAACGGGAATTTGCCGCAGTACCCACCGTGTTTTTACTGCTGCGATGGGTGCCATCTTTTTTCGAATCGGAATGATCCATTGGTTTCGATTACGTTCCTCCTGAGTAGAAGAGATAATCTGCTCTAGGATCTCAGTTAAGTGGTCAACAGAAATTTCAATGGATTTATTCTTCTCCGGAAACTGTTCATTGTGGATCAACTCATAGAATGTTTCAAAACTACCTGATGCACCAATCAATACATTTTCATTTCGATTTTCAAAGAATGTACCTGCATGGGTATCCAGCCATTTTTCAATTTGGATAACATCGGTAGTTGACAATGGATCAGACAATTCAAATAATTGAAATATGCGTGAGACACCAATATTCATGCTAATCATTTCGTGTATACCCAACTGATTGGCTGAAATGAATTCAGTACTCCCCCCACCAATGTCCATGATTAAGGAGTTTTCATTAAAATCATGCGATGCCGCAATCCCTTTGTAGATCAATTCTGCTTCACGATGACCACTGACAATTTCAACCTCAATTCCCACCTCGGCTTTTACAATCTGGAGGAAATGTGCCGCATTTTTCGCATCGCGAATGGCAGAGGTTCCAATGGCCTTGATCAAAATAACTTCATGATTTTCGCAAACACGTTTAAAACGCTTCAAAGCAGTTAAGGCTCGATCTAAGGCTTCAGATGAAATCATTTGATTGTTGATTCCTCCCATCCCAAGTGCCACTCCTTCCTTTTCGTTGTGCAGCACCTGAATTTCTCCATCATGAACTTGAACTATGAGGAGATTAAAGGTATTGGTCCCGAGATCAATGACTGCTTTTCTCATTTTACATGCGTTTCAACCAACGCAGCAATAGTCCAAAGCGCAGACGATGCCCAAATTGCAAGATCCCATTGCGGTACAATCTGCCTGCGAGCACAAGTACCCCAGCTGCACTCAATAGGAGAATAATCAAAGACATCCAAATCTCATAAGCATGTCCTGGAGCATAGCCCAAGGAAAGCTTCACCATAACCACGACGGGTGAAGTAAATGGCAAATAATGAAAAAGCGTGGCTAGTCCACTTTCTGGATTCTGGAGCGAATAATACCCCGCAAATAGCGCGAAGCAGAGCAAGAAAATCAGAGGTAAAACAAACTGTTGACCGTCACTTTCTGATCCTGATGTGGCACCTATTGCGGCAAACAAGGCACCATAGAAGAGATACCCCAACACGAAAAAGAGAATAAAATAGAAGGTCATGGTGCCAAATTGGATGCGCTCATACACCAAATCAACAAACTGGTTGTATTCTGTCGCTGCAAAGAAACTGTCGGAGGTGTATTCACCTAATGCCACGACATGACTTGGATCGAATAAATCTGGAAAGACATAACTCCTCATGAGCACAAGACCGATTGCCACAAAGAGCATCCACACCACGAATTGAATAAATGCAGCGATTCCGATTCCAACAATCTTTCCGATCATCAATTGATTGGGGTGAACCGTGGCTAAAAGCACTTCAACGATGCGGTTGCTTTTCTCTCGTGTCACACTGCGTAAAATGGTCATTCCAAAAAGAAAAATGAAGGCAAAAATAAGTGCGCCATAGAATAAGCCTACCCAACCGCGAAGGTCTGAGGCCTCGTCCATTGGATCGTATACATTCCTGAAGGCCATATTGAGTGGTTGCTTCACTTTTCTAAACTCGCGAATGGTCAGATCTGTAAATTGGGACACCATCACCTCTTCGATTCTCCGTTCAATCTGATAGCGAATTTTCGTCTGCATACGCAAGGAAGGGTTTTCGCGGTAGAAGACAAATGACAATTTATTTGACAGAATTTTTTCATTGATCTCGACTAGGGCATCAAATTCACGAAATTGTTTTGCATCGCGAAATTCATTCATCTCAATGTAGCCATTGGCAAAAGAATAGGTGACATCCGGATCGGCACTGATCAATATTTTCTTATCCATGATTCCCGTTGGATCAGCAATAAGCACATTCCATTTCTGTTGCCCTTCGCCACCGAAGGCAAAGAGAAAATAGATAAGCACCAAGATCAACAGTGGTCCAGCGATCATCATTCCAACGAAGGAGCGCGAACCCAGGCGTTCTTTCAATTCGCGCATTGCAACCAACCAACTGTTACGCATGAGTTCCTTCGGTTTTAGATGTGACTAGATCAATAAAAATATCCTGCATGGAAGGCAATACTTCCCAAACAGCTTCAATGCGCACTTGCCCCATCATCGCGCGAAGTAAGTCATCGAAATTCGTATCTCCTCGCATTTTCACGCGGGCAATGAAACGGTCGTCCGCCAAGATCTCCTTATCAACAAGTTCGAAATTTGTCCATAGGGCATTCACAAAGGCAATCATTGATCCACGGAATTTAATGGCTATTTCTCCTGTCTTTCTCGACTCTCGAATTTCAGAAACTGTACCTTCGAGGATCTTCTTTGAGTGGTCAATCAATGCCACTCGATCACAAATCTCTTCAACACTTTTCATGTTGTGTGTAGAGAGGATAATTAGTTTACCCTTTGCGCGCATTTCAATAAGTTCTTGCTTAATCAGCTCGACATTCACAGGATCGAAACCGCTAAGAGGTTCATCTAAAATCAGAATTTTAGGTTCGTGGAGAACAGTACAAATGAATTGAACCTTTTGCGCCATTCCTTTGGAAAGTTCTTCAATTCGTTTTTTCTTCCAATCACCGATGGCAAATTTCTCGAGCCAAGAATCAAGTTGCATTTTCACATCACGCTTCGACAATCCACGCAATTGGCCAAGAAATAAAGCATGGTCTTCAACCGTCATGGACTTATACAATCCGCGTTCTTCAGGCAGATACCCCACCATCGACAAGTGCTTTTGCGTCATGAGATCACCGTTGATCCGCACCACACCACGATCGGCATCAATGATTTTGTTGATGATTCTTATGAGCGTGGTTTTACCTGCGCCGTTTGGACCGAGAAGGCCAAATATTTCTCCTTCACGCACCGTCATCGAAACATCTTCGAGGGCTGTTTTGCGGAAAAAAGATTTAGAGATGTGCTGTACTTCTAGCATTCATTGTGATTTCGAACTTAAAGCTATCTTTTTTTTCTGAAGTACGAAAATCAAGGATTGAATAAAACACACAAACGCGCATTCCTTTACTGCTGATCAAGCAATTTTGACCGCATGTTTTTCCATTTGTAAATCTTCGCAAAAATGAGAAGCAACAGTGGCTGAAGGACAAGCATCGTGGCGATAACATCCCAACCAAACGCAGGTTTCGCATGATCAATCCACAAAGCATCTGTTTGAAATGCCTGCCATTCGTTGGTTAAAATGAGTGCTGCGAAGATGTTGTTTGCCGCATGGTACCCCATAGAAAGTTCAAGCCCGTCGTCCATCAGAACAATAAAACCAAGAAAAATTCCGGTCATGATGTAGTAACTCATGACACCATAGCCCAAGGCTTCCACTTCAGGATTCGCGGCATGCATGAAGCCAAACAGAACACCTGTCACGGCAACGCTGATCCATCCTCGGCGATTTTTATGTCCAAATGCTTGGAAGATATAGCCCCTGAAAAGCACCTCTTCAGCAGTCGTTTGGAGAGGAATCAAGAGCAAAGAGATCAAAACAAGTGGAATGATTGTCGATGGATTCATGTTCCATTGAATTTGATCGTTACCCACCATCATCGTGGCAAGCAAGATACCCATTACTGCTGTCCAAATTCCAGCGGAGGTAAAGAAACGTCTCCAATCGAATGTTTCTCTGCTCGTAAATAATGACAATACCATTCGTTTATGAATAAAGCGATTGCTTAACACAAGCGTCAAAAGCACCAAAACGAATGGAAACAGGAGATAACAAAGAATGAGGTTTTCACCTAAGAGCGCTGTCCAGTCAGACATTGAACCGGCCAATGCACCTTCACCTCCACCATTTGCAATGATCAGATGAACAATCAAGGGAATTGATCCGAGTACGGCGTAGCACAGAACAACAAGGCTCAAGGTCAAAATATACCCTGAAACACGATTGTTCCCTTTGTCTGCATTGGTTAAGAAGGACATAGAGGACTAATTAAACATGTCCTTCATGCGGTCAAAGAATCCTTTGTCGTTTTTGTCTGGATGAGGTTTAAAGTTTTCACTTTCGCGCAATTTCTCCAAGATTTCACGCTCTTCTTTGGATATTTTTTTTGGCGTCCATACATTGATGTGTACAAACAAATCTCCGTGTCCATAGCGCTGCAGAATGGGCAAGCCTTTACCTTTCAATCGAAGGACTTTGCCACTTTGTGTTCCTGGGTCAATTTTAATTTTTGCTTTTCCGTTGACCGTTGGTATTTCTATCGACTCACCCAAAACGGCATCCACAAAATTGATGTGGGCCTCATAATGCAAGTTTTCACTATCTCTCTTCAGTTCAGGGTGTTCAACCTCCTCAATCTGTACGATCAAATCTCCAGGCACCCCATTGAATGGGCCTGCGTTTCCTTTTCCAGTAACACTCAATTGCATGCCTTCCTCAACACCTGCAGGAATATCAATCTCGATGACTTCTTCTTGACGTTTTAGTCCTTGTGCATCCGAATCCGATGGACGCTTGTCAATCATTTTTCCTGCACCTTGACAAACGTTACACGTTGTTTGCGTCTGCATTGCGCCAAGGAATGTTTGAGCGACACGTGTAATACGTCCGCTTCCGCCGCAGGTTTGGCAATTTTTATAGGTAACTCCTTCGGCATTCACCAATTTGTTCACCTTGATTTTCTTGCGCACACCTTCGGCGATCTCCTCGAGTGTCAGCTTCATCTTCACCCGAAGATTTGTTCCACGCACAACGCGACTTCCTCCACCTCGACTACCTCCGAAGCTACCTCCGCCAAATGCGCCTCCGAAAACATCTCCGAATTGTGAGAAGATATCATCCATGTTCATACCACCACCACCAAAGCCTTGGCCATTGGCTCCTGCATGACCAAAACGGTCGTATTGCGCTCTTTTCTGAGAATCACTTAATACCTCGTATGCTTCAGCCGCCTCCTTAAATTTCTCCTCAGCACTGGCATCATCAGGGTTTTTATCCGGGTGGTGTGCGATTGCCAATTTGCGGTAGGCCTTTTTAATTTCGGCCTCATCAGCACTTTTAGAAACTCCTAAAACCTCGTAATAATCTCTTTTCTGACTCATTCTACTTTATTACTGTCCAACCAACACTTGCGCAAAGCGAATCACCTTATCATTGAGGTAATACCCCTTGCGAATATCTTCTATTACTTTTCCTTTTTCTTTTTCTGATGGTGCTGGGATGTTGGCAATTGCTTCATGAAGATCGCTGTCAAATTTCTCACCCTTCGCGTCCATTGGCTTCAATCCTTTTGAAGTCAATAAAGCCGACATTTTAGCATGAATTAAGTTGAATCCCTCCTTCACGCTATCGATATTGTCAGCACTTTGATTGTTTACAATTGCCCGCTCAAAATCATCCAAAATGGGCAACAAATCTTTCAAGAGTTGTGCATTGGCATGATCGATGGTTTCCAAATGTTCTTTTCGAGAGCGCTTTCTAAAATTATCAAAATCAGCATGCAGGCGCAAAAAACGCTCATTCAGCTCAAGAAATTTATCCTCTGCTGTTTGCTCCACTGGCTCATTTACGATTTCTTCGGATGTCGTATCCGCTTGTGTATCCATCTCATGTGGCTGCTCGTTTTCAAGCCCTTTTCCCTCCTCATTCGGATTTTTTTCATCTACCATAACACATTATTTTTTGACTCGCCGCTTCACTCAAAGATACTGCCAATCCAATTATTCGGACATGATGGCAGTTTTTATTCCTAAAAGGATGAAAAGATGACATTTTCAAGCAGAAAAAAATGCCTTTAGAATCATTACATTTGTCGTTATCAAATTTTATGTATTGAAAGTCCTCAAACCCATTCATGTACTCCTTTTTACGTTTGGAGTGTTGCTGTTGTTATCACCTATTGTCATTTTTATTCCCGAAGGGGGATGGAACATTTTCGGCTATAAGTTGCAATTCATGACGAAGACAGAGTTCTTTCATCCTGTAAAGCAAGAGAAAAAGGACATCGCAAAGCTTGTTGCGAAGGTTGACACCTCTGGGATTGAAGATCCATTGCTACAACATAAGAACGGATCAGATGGTTCTTTTGGAGCGCCCAGTGGTGGCGAACTTTCCACAAAGTCAAGCACCTCCTTTGTTTTGAATGACGCTGGGCTTAAAAACCTACATGGCTTCTTTGCTAAAATGCAAAATGCTGCTACCGACAAGAAAAAGATTCACATTTTTCATTACGGTGATTCACAAATTGAAGGAGACCGCATGACCGCTTACATCCGTCAACGCATTCAAAATCAATTTGGCGGAAGTGGCCCAGGTTTAATTCCAGCCATGAATGTCTACCCAACAAACACCTTTAAACAAAGCTATTCTTCCAACTTTGTGCGCTACACCTGCTTTGGTGGCGACCGATTAAAAAGCAAAAAATATGGAGCGATGGGCTCTGCAGCGCGATTCACATCGGAGTTGGATAGTTCAGGCATGAGTAATAAGTCATCGATCGAGGAAGGTTGGATTGAAATTGAGCCCAATAAAAATGCATACTCTAGAGCTAAGGAATACAACAATGTAAAAATGTACTACAACAGCTGTCTGAAACCTTGTGGACTAAAGGTCTATCAAAACGGCAATTTAATTCATGAAGACAGCCTAAAAACAGACGGAAAATTGCATAGTGTTGATCTTGCATTTGGGGCTACTCCAGGAAAATTAAAATATGTGTTTTCTGCCACAGTCAGCCCAAACATTTGTGGTTTTTCGTTAGAGGGCGATTATGGTATGCAAATCGACAATGTGGGCATGCGAGGGTCTAGTGGCACCATTTATGGCTATATGGATCAAGGAATTACCTCTCAGATGTACAATAATCTAAACACCGAATTGATCATCATGCAATTTGGCGGAAATTCTGTGCCTTCCTTTAAGGATTCGAGCTCAGTGAGAAATTTCACTCGAAATTTCAAAGGACAATTAAACACCATTCACAAGTTGCGTCCATCAGCCGCGATCATCGTCATAGGCCCGAGCGATATGTCACGCTTAGACAAAGGGGTTTATGAAACCTATCCCCTACTTCCGTATTGTGTGGATCAGATGAAAAAAATTAGTCTTGAGGTTGGTGCTGGATACTGGGATTTGTTCAGTGCGATGGGGGGCAAAAACTCAATGCCTTCTTGGGTGGAACAAGGTTTGGCTGGAAAGGATTACATCCACTTCAGTAATGGAGGCGCTAGCTATGCCTCACAAATGTTTTTCGATGCATTTGCAGCAGAATTTGCAAAATGGCAAGAAAAAAAGAAATAAATCATTGACATTGAAGACGCTGCTCACACTTTTATTCATTTTGGCTGGATGTCAACTTTTGTTAGCTCAGAAGTTAGAGCCCTTGAGCACCTATTGTTTTCCTGATTTTCAAGAAATTGATTCCGCGGATGTATTGAATTATTCCTTTATCGATCCCTCAGCGAATCATTTTCGATTTTATTGTGACAAGAGTAAGAGTTGGGAATTGCTGGCGGCACGCATGGATTCCTTGATTCAATTGAAGAAAGGAAAGATGCATTTCTACCACATCGGTGGATCGCATTTGCAAGCCGACATCTATACGCATGACATTCGGTCGTTCCTGCAAAGCAAGTGGGAAGGTATTCCTGGCGAACGCGGCATGGTATTTCCCTTCAAGTTGGCACAAACAAACAACCCGTCCAACTACGAATTCACTTCACCCAATACATGGAAAGCATTCCGCAGTGTCACGAACAATCCTTCAACCATAGACTATGGCGTCATGGGTGCTGCAATAACCTGCAACGACTCCGTAATCAACCTGCACTTCCGTCACAACCGAAGCAATGTTCAACCACCGTTTAGATCGGTACGTATCCTTCACAACAAAGGAGAATTGCCCTTTGATATTCATTTTGGTGGGGATGAAATTTTGGTTGAGTCCATCATTCAAAATCCAAGTTTAGGCTACTCGGAGATCACGTTTTCTGATCCAATAGATGTCTTGGATGTTCAATTTTCCAGAAAAAATCAACTGCCACTCGAACTGGAAATCTATGGCTTTCAGTTTTTAAACGATCTTCCCGGAATTTCATACACATCCATCGGAGTCAATGGTGCTGGACTTTACACTTATTTGGGCTGTAAAAACTTCGAAGAACAATTGTCCATTTACCCGCCCGATTTCTTTGCTTTTTCAGTGGGAACCAACGATGGCAATGTACCCTACAATCAATTCGATCCCCAAGTGTATAAGCGCAATCTTGAAAAAATGATTCAAAAAGTACTTCGGGTGAATCCGGATTGCGCCATACTTTTAACTGTACCCAATGATTCTTATTACCACCAGCGTTACCTCAATCGCAACATAGCGCGAGAACGGGAGATGATCATTGAACTGGCAGAAAAATACAATGCTGCCGTTTGGGACTTTTATGGAATTATGGGGGAATTGGGTTCCTCAAAACTATGGAAAAACCGAGGCTTGATGCAAGCTGACTTGGTACATTTCACCTCCTTGGGATATCATTTAAAGGGAGAACTATTCACGGATTCATTTCTAAAGTTTCTCCGACAAATGCACGAACGAACGATACAAACAACATTAAACTGAACACATGGAACGACTGTGGCAAATATTCTCATTCAATGAAAAAGAACCCCTGATCTTCACACAATTGGATTTCTGGCTTTTCTTTTTGGCGGTGATGATTATCTTTTCTATGATTCACAAGCATTTCTTGGTGAGAAGTATTTTCCTGACAGCGGTGTCCATCTTCTTTTATTTCAAAACCTCTGGATTGTTTGTCATTCTTTTGTGCATCAGCCTCGTAGGGAATTACTTTTTTGGCAAGTGGGTACATGACGCGCAGCGTGAGCGTTCGAAGAAATGGATCATTGGGATTGGCGCATTTCTAAATCTCGCCGTTCTCGCCTACTTCAAGTATTCGTACTTCTTCACCGACTCTTTTAATGAAATGTTCCATACCGACTTCAAGGTATTTAATCACCTCGCATACATGGGAAATTCATTCTTTGGTGAGGGGAGTTTCAATGTCGACAAAATCATCCTACCCGTAGGTGTCTCCTTCTTTACATTTCAGAGCATTTCCTATTTTATCGACATCTATCGAAAGGAAATTGAGCCCGTAAAGAACTTCTTCGATTACACCTTCTTTGTGACCTATTTCCCTCAGCTCGTTGCCGGACCTATCGTTCGAGCACGCGATTTCATTCCTCAAATTCGTCAACCCTTTGCTCTAGATAAAGATGCATTCAGTTGGTCAATCATTCAGATTGTCAAAGGATTAATCAAGAAAATTGTATTGGCAGATTACATCGCGGTTCACTTTATTGATAAAATTATTGATACACCCGAGGCCTATCCTGGTTTTGTGAGTGTTTTGGCGATGTGGGGCTATTCACTGCAAATTTATGGGGATTTTTCAGGCTACACAGACATCGCCATCGGACTTTCCCGTTTGATGGGCTTCAATCTACTCGAGAATTTCCGTTCGCCCTATAAGGCCGTAAGTGTCGCTGATTTCTGGAGAAGATGGCACAAATCTTTGGGTTCTTGGCTTCGAGATTATTTATACATTCCTTTGGGAGGAAACAAAACAGGCGGTTTTGGAACCTATATCGCTACAGCCATCATTTTTGTGTTTTTAATTTTCATCACCCAATGGTACGAGCTAATTTATGTGTATTTGGGTTTAACGGTTGTGTACATTTTGGGCGTGCTTTTCATCACAAACTTCAAGCAGTATGTTCACCGCGATTTGAATTTATTGATCACCATGGTCGTCGGTGGATTGTGGCATGGCGCAAGTGAAAATTATGTGATTTGGGGAGCGATGAATGGAGTAGCTTTGGTCATTTACAATTACTGGCGTAAAATTTCACCTTACGAAAATTCAACATGGTTGGTCGTACATTTTTGGAAAATCTTCCTAACATTCAACTTCATCACATTTACGCGTATTTGGTTTCGATTCGAAGACGAAGGTGCGCCTATGGCAATGCTAAACCATGTCTGGAATCACTTTGATTTTACATTCGAAACCTTCACAAAAGTTCTTTGGACCTATCAAAGCGTATTTTGGGTAATACTTTTAGGATTTATTGTCCATTGGCTCCCCGACCGCGTCAAACTGATGTGGGAGAAGCTGTTCAGTCGATCACCAATCCCTGTACAAGCGCTGGCTGTAGCAATTATAGTCATTTTGATGTATCAAGCCGTCTCAGACACGTTTAAACCTTTTGTATACTTTCAGTTTTAAATTGATTCTTCATCCAAAGCGGCAATATTTTCAGAGAAGAAAATCATCTTAGCACTAAAGCCTTCATTGTTTGCTGATTTGAATTCCAATTTCCCTTTAAAGGAGAAAGTGCGTTCCTCGATACTGTTCAAGCCTACACCTTTTCTCAACTGTTTGGAATCGATTCCTTGCCCATTATCGTGATAAAAGGCATTGAATTTTCCGCCATCAACAGAAATAATTAAGCGTGCTTCAGTTGCTTTGGCATATTTCAAGGTATTATTTGTCAATTCCTGAGCGATGCGGTAAAAGTTGATGCTAAAGCCAGAATCAAGAATGAGTTCTTCCGGAGCCTCGAGAATAAATTGCACCTCACCTTGAGAATTATTGAGTTTCTCAAAGTATGAATTCAAACTTGCGCTCAAACCAGAGATTTTCAATTCAGACGGATACAAGTCTCTGCAGATTCGCCGTAAATCATCGATGGCATTTTTTGTTGTTTCAGAAAGCAGTGACAAGTTTGAATTGGACGGGTCTTTTTCTGACTCATGTCCGAGCAATAGGTTCATTACTGTTAGTGTTCCTCCCATACTGTCGTGCAGTTCACGAGAGACGCGCAATTTTTCATTTTCAGCCGAATGCAGTGCCGCACGGTTCAATGCTGCTTTACGTTCTCTCTTCTCCCTCCTGCGTCTGGCATTAATCAGGAAATACGAAATGATGCTTATAGATATAAAGGCCACTAAGATGATGTAAATCGCATTCTGCAAGCGAAGATTTCTTACTTCAGCCCGTTTCTTAGAAAGCTTCAGGTCATTGATTAGTTTTGTTCGCCGGAGGTCGTCATATCGTTCTTGACTTTCAATAACAGACTCACTTTGTTCTGCATCGAGTCGTTTCAGTTCTTGCTGCGCATATTTAGCATAATAATCGCGACTAACTTGATACTTTCCTTCGTGGTAGTAAAATTCACTCAGGCCAAGATTCAACTGGGGAAAAATCGTATAACCGACAAGCTCATCTGAATACAATTCAATTGCTTTGTCCAAGAACTCTTTGGCTCTATTCCATTGCTTCGTTAATATGAAAATGGCTGCAAGGTTGTTGTAGGAATAGGCTGTCCCCTCAAAATCACCCATTAGAAGATTAATACGAGAACATTCTAAAAAATATTTTTCTGCTTTTGCGTAGTCATTTAAATTCAAATAAGCTGCTGCAAGGTTGTTTAAGGTATTTGCTGATTTATCGACGTCTGAAGCATCTAAATACTTTAGAGATTTAAGATACAATTGGATTGCCCTTTTCGTACTGCTACGATTCCCTTTTTCGTAAGCGATAAGTCCTTGTCCATTCAATGCAGAAGAAATGAGCATTGAATCGGCTAGTACTAACGCAGAGCGATACGTTTTTGAGAAATAGCGAATTGCATAGCTTGTATTACCCAAAAATTTATGCGCGTTTCCCAGCATTAAAAAAGCCTTCGTTTCCGTTTCTCTATCTCTCTCTTTAATTAAAATAAGTTTATGCAAGGTAGAAACGGCAGATTCGATTTCCTCTTTCAGATAGTGAACAATAGCAATTTCGAGAAGAATTTGAGCTCTATATTGCTCATTGCCAAATTTAAGCAAAGCTTTTTTTCCGTATTTAAAAGCAGATTTATAATCTCCATTCGTTCGAAAAAATTTAATTTTTAGCGCATCAAACTCGCAAAGCTCTTCACATTCATTCGTGAAGCATGATTTTTCGTAACGCCGGATCAAAAGGCCTGCATCATCATTTTGCTCAAAAGCTGCTTCTATTTCTAAAAGCAGCTTATCGCAATGAGTTTGACTTATTCCAAGATGAACAAAGCAAAGAAATAAAATTAACGTCGTGAAACTTTTCAATTATGGGATATTAACTCTTACAACAACAAGTGGACTCGGTCTTTTTGCTGAAATGGCCAATTGAACAAAAGCGTAACTTGAACCTGAGGCAAAAATAGCTGGCAAAGTTACAGAAGACGGAATTGTACCCGCCGGATCGATAGTTGCTGGAACTGATATACCAATTAATCCATCCACAGTAACTTTTGTTGGAACGCCTAATCTTAGTTTTTGATCCACTGAATCAAGGTTCAAGGTTATTTTCAAGGTTCTGTTCCCATCATAATCCACTCGAAATGAACTATAATTGGCAGCATTAAGTGCATCTGTTCCCATAGCTTATAAATTTTTAGTTAGTATTCAAAAATACATAAATTAATCTCGAAAATCTACTCTGTACATAATATTATTTCAATGTTTTAGGTATACTTAAATCCTATTTTTCTTCTAAAAACACCACAAAATCATAAGTGTCAATTGTTTGTCTTTTGAATGAAAATTTACCTCCAAGTGCATGAACTAGTTCACTAACAAACCCAAATTCCAATTCTCTCTGAGATGCATTCTGGTCACAGTACAATTCTTTATACACCAATTCAAATCCTTTGGCTTTAGCGCTCAATTTCACAAAAACTTCTTGAGCACTTGAATTCTTGAGTGTATTGTTTATCAACTTCTGAACTATTCGGTACCAGATCATGAGTAAATCACTTGAGCAATCCATTTCATCAACATGTACATGAAACTTGGTCTTCGTTTGAAGTGCATTTGTTCTTTTGACCAATGATTGCAAGCTTACTATTAGTCCAACTGTTTTGATTTCACTGGGATACAACTCTTCGCTTATTTTCCGGATTTCCGTAATTGCCGCATTTGATCTGTTTTTTAGTTCTCCATAATTTTTATTTCCGGGCGACCTTCTAAATTCATACGAAGCCATGATATGCATGATTGAAAGCGTTGCTTGAAAATCGTCGTGCAGTTCTCTCGAAAATCGCAATTTTTCCTCCTCACCTGCGATAAACACCAATCGACTAAATTGTATCGCACGGATCTTTTGCTCTTTTTTATATTGCAGAAAAACAAACAAGACAATTGCAGTGACAATCAGTACCACCAAAAAAACTGTTAGGACTAATTCCTTCTGAAGCTTTAATTGCAAGACTCGCTGCCGATTTTTCGCATAGCGCAATTTCCAAACTTTTTGTTCTTTTTGTTTGACGTCAAACAAGGCATATATTTTCCTTTGGATACGTTCTATCTTCCCTTCTTGTTTCTTAATATTTAACTCTTGTGTCTTCTTAAACGCATCTGTCTGAAGTTTTTCTAGACCTTTACTTTGCGCAATAAAATAAACTCTTGGCTCAGTGAAATTCTTTGCTTTAATTTCTGGAATGGTATCATTGGCCCATACGGTCAAATAGGAAATAAAAAGTACTATGGAACACAAAATCCGAATCATTCGTTCAAGAAATGTAAAAATGAAGCCAGATCAAATGATTAAGAAAATTACGGTCTATAAAACCAGTTGATTTATAATCATTGATAAAGAATTTCTGCGCATAAGAAGATATAAAGCCCTTATCGATAATCGCTTGCTTATAAACTAAATGTACAATTATTAACCCAAACGTCCTAATTCTTAGAACAATTTTAGTGTTTAATCAAATCAGTTGTAATCTTAGCGGAAAGCAAACAGAGTGGAATACTCGGGCCAGGGTGAACACTTCCACCACAGAAATAAAGTCCTTTTATTGACTTAGAAAAATTTGGATGACGCATGAACGCCGCAAACTTATTGTTTGAGCTATTGCCATAGATTGCCCCAAATGCCGATGAGGTTCTATTTTCAATCACTCTCGGATCGAAGACCATCTCACAGTCGATCATAGAACGTAAATCAGTGCTGAGCATGCGGTCAACCTTGCGAATGACGGCTTCACGCGCTTGGTCGATAAAGGCATCCCAATCCTGACCTTGGTTGTTGGGGACATTGATAAACGCAAACCAATTTTCACACCCCTCAGGAGCATCATCAGGCGAATGTTTTGCAGTAATGTTCACATAGATGGTTGGGTCTTGATAAATTTCTTTTTTCTCAAAGATGGTATCAAATTCTGCCTTGTAGTCTTCGGCAAAAAGGATATTGTGCAAAGTCAACTGGTCAAATTTCCCTTTAATTCCCCAGTAAAAAATGATTCCCGAGCTCGACTTGGGCTGATCCAATGTTCGCTTTGGTTTTTTCGCCGAAGGAATGAGTTTATGGTAGGTGTTGTAAACATCCATGTTGGAAATCACAAAATCAAAAGCATGACTTTCGTGATCTGTTCTCACTCCTTTTGCGCGTTTGTTTTCCAATATAATTTCTCTCACAGGTGTTGAATAGAGAAACTCAACACCAATATCTTTGGCTAACTTTTCCAATGCTTTGGTGATGGAGACCATTCCTCCTTCTGGGTAATATGCGCCACGTTCAATTTCGACGTGAGAAATGACATTCAATGTTGCCGGAGCCAAGAAAGGACTTGAACCATTGTAGGTGGAATAGCGATTGAACACTTGCACCAAGCGTGGATCTTTGAACGCTTTTTCATTTGCACCGTTCATCGTATCAAAGGCGCCAATTTTTCCGAAATTCAGGATTCCCTTGGCCACTGCCTTGGTGAAAAAGTTCTTAGGCACGTGCAAGGAATTGTGCAAAAACACCTCATCCGTTAGATTGTACATTTCCTCTGTTTTCTCGAGGTACTTGAAGACATCCTCTTTCGAATCTATTGAACCATCGGCCATGGATTGCGCATAAGCTTCCTTGCCATTTACACCTTCTAGGGTAGATCCATCTTCAAAAAAATAGCGGTAAACGGGATCGAGTCGTTCGTATCGAAAATAATCTCGTGGGTTCTTGCCTGAAAGAGTGAACAATTCATCGGCAAATTGAGGCATCGTAAAAACAGATGGCCCCATATCGAACCTGTACCCTTGATTGCTTTCGCTGGACAATTTTCCACCTGGAAAAGAATTGGCTTCAAAAACGGTAACACGATATCCCTTATTTCGCATGCGAATCGAAGCCGCTAAGCCCGAAACTCCTGAACCAATTACAGCACAACTTTTTCCATTTTCCTTTATCATCTTTTACACTTTACACTTATCTCTATAAAAAATGAACGTGAAAAAAGTTCCC
This sequence comes from Crocinitomicaceae bacterium, assembly GCA_044353545.1. Classification (GTDB taxonomy): domain Bacteria; phylum Bacteroidota; class Bacteroidia; order Flavobacteriales_D; family Crocinitomicaceae; genus M0103. The sequence goes on from JBILBT010000005.1 coordinate 22,520, forward strand.
CAAATGGACTAAATACTATTTGGATTGATCTAATTTTCGCACCATTGTCAAGATAGTTGCTAGGGCAACAGTCTCCCCCGTCTCGTCATAGACATCAACCAAGAACTTCACAATTCCTTTGGCAATATCGTCTTCTGAACGTTTTTCTTGGTCCACTTTTTCTTTCACGGTAAATCGAACACCAAGTGTTGCTCCAGGATATACAGGCTTCGTAAAACGTGCTTCGTCAAGGCCGTAGTTCAACAAAACTGGGCCTTTCTTCGGGTCAACAAACAATCCAGCTGCCTTAGATAAAACGAAATATCCATGTGCCACGCGGCGTTCAAAAATGGTTCCCTCTAAAGATGTTGCATCCATATGGGCATAGAAATTATCCCCTGAAACATTGGCGAAATTAACAATATCCGCATCAGTGACGGTATGTTTGTGTGTAAACACGGTTTCGCCAACTACCAACTCTTCGAAGTGCTTTCTAAACACATGAGGATTTGCCTCAGGCATTTCTGCACCCACTTGAAATTGTTGGGTTATCTTGGTAATTGTTGTCGGATGTCCTTGGATGGCTGTACGTTGCAAGTAATGCAGCACACCACGTTTTCCACCCATCTCTTCACCTCCCCCAGCACGACCTGGACCACCATGTGTTAACAATGGCATCGGCGAACCGTGTCCCGTGCTTTCCTTTGCACAGTCTTTATTCAACACCAAAATTCGTCCATGCATGCTTGCCGCATTCACTACATATTCCATGGCTTCCTCATCACTTGGCGTCACGATGGATGACACTAAAGACCCTTTCCCCATTTTCGCCAATAAGATTGCCTCATCTAAATTCTTGTAAGGCATTACGGTTGCCACAGGTCCGAATGCTTCTATTTCATGTACATCCGTTAGATTGAACGGATCATTGTTTCGAAATAAAATTGGCGAGAAAAATGCACCATCTTGAGCATCCGCGCCAATCACGTCGCATTGATTGACATCACCATAAACAATGGATTGAGATTTCGCTAAAAGCTCAACATTTGCACGTACGCGTTCCACTTGAAGTTTAGAGATCAAGGCACCCATTCTCACACCCTCCACCGATGGATCGCCAATTTTAGTACTTGCCAATCGGGCTGCAATCGCTTTTTCTACTTCATCTATGCGATCTTCCGGAACAATAATTCTACGAACAGCGGTACATTTCTGGCCAGCTTTAATGGTTATTTCTTTGACGGTTTCTTTAATGAACAAATCAAATTCCACTGTTCCTAGAACAGCTTTTTCACCCAAAATTGTAGCATTCAAGGAGTCTGCTTCTAAATTGAAGGCAACACTTTCAGCTGCAATTCTGGGATGAGCCTTCAGCATCTTTCCCGTTACGGCACTACCTGTAAAGGTTACCACATCTTCCGATGTTACATGGTCGATGATTCCACGTCCTAAACCGCAGATCAACTGCAAGGAACCTTCAGGTAAGATTTTAGAGTCAATGATGTCGCGTACAACAACCTCTGTTAAGAAGCAGGTAAATTCAGAAGGCTTAACAATCGCAGGAACCCCTGCCATTAAGTTCACTGCGATTTTCTCCAACATCCCCCAAACAGGAAAGTTAAAAGCATTGATATGTATCGCGACACCCTCACGAGGCACCATGATGTGGTGACCGATAAATGTTCCATTTTTTGACAAAGGCGCAGCAACCCCGTCCACATAATAAGGAAGATCTGGAAATTGTCGTCGCAATGAGGCGTTTGAGAACAAGTTTCCTATTCCACCCTCAATATCTATCCATGAATCAACGCGAGTTGCGCCTGTCCAAGCACTAACTTGGTAGTATTTTTCTTTTTTTTCCATCAGGTACAGAGCAAGTGCTTTCAACATTCTTCCCCTTTCCTGAAATGTCATTTTACGCAACGTGAAACCGCCTGTTCGCTTCGCATAATTTGAAATGTCGGAGAAATCAAGCCCTGCGCTTGATACTTCACCTATTTTCTGACCATTGATGGCATGGAACAATTCAGTTTCTACTCCTGTCCCGTCAGTCCATTGACCTAAGACATAATTTTGATAGCGTTGCATGTTCTAGAATTTAAAGGTTAAAAATAAAGAATGTAGGGGAATAAGAGCGTAAAAAAGATGTGGAATAAACGAAGAATTAAACAATTCAACTAATCACCTTTTAACAAAAAATAAATACATTTATCTCAATTAAAGTGACTAATTTAAGGCCACTAATGAATTGATAATGAATCGGATTATCTTACTACTCCTGTGCATGTTAAGCATAGTGGCCCAGGGTCAAAATGACCTTAGACAATTGATTAATGATGGAAATAATGTTCGTCTTTCAACTAAAACAAGGATAAAGGCTTTACACAAAGCGGCAGATTTGATAATGAACTCAAATCCCGACAGCTCTTCTATTCTCTTAGACTCAGCATTATCATTAATCTCTAAGGCCACAAGCACTGAGTTTCGACAAGCCAACCATTTGATTCGAGCGAAAATATTTCTCATACAAGGTATTTACCCCAAAGCGCTAGATTATGCTCAAAAGTCATTAAAATTATCCGAAGAACTGAATAAAAAACGACTTGTTTCGGACTGCTATAGTGTAATTGGTCAAATTTACGAACGTAAAGAGAACAATACAAAAGCAGCAGAATACCATAAAAAAGGCTTGCGAATTAATCGAGAACTTGGAGATTCTATACGCATTTCAAACTCTCTAAGTTTGCTTGGAAATATTTATGGCGCGACAAAACACTATCAGGTAGCTCTTAAGTTTTACCGCGAAAGTTTAAGTTACATTGACATCACAATGAATGCGGAACAAGCTGGAATTGCCTATGGAAACATTGGATATGTCAATTATGAACAAGGTCTTGAAGCACTCAAGAAAAAAAAGGATGCATCGAATTATTTCGCACAAGCTTTAGACGCATCACAGCAAGCCAAATCTATTTTTCAAGCTAAAAACAACCGAAGATTTCAAATTATTGCTGAGCTAAATATTGGACTTATTTACAATGAGCTTAAGGACTTCACTACAGCAAAAAAATGGTGCATTTCAGCGTACAACACAGCAGCCGAGTTGAAAATTCCACCACTCGAAAGAGATGCGTGTGATTGTCTTTACAAGAGCAATAAAGCACTTAACAAGCACAATGAGGCATTGAACTATTTCGAAATTTACAAAACCTTGAGCGACTCCATTGAGAATCTTGAAAATGAGCGTTCAATGGTAGAAAAAGAGTTGAACTTCAATTATGTTAAGGAGCAATTGGCGGATAGTTTACAATATGCTCAAAAGGAAATCGTCACTGAATCGCGTATTCAGAGACAGCAAATTGGACTCATCTCATCAGCTGGCATATTGTTGCTTATTATCGTGCTGATGGTTGTTGTAGTGCGCGGAAAGAAAAGGTCTGACGAGTTGTTGTTGAACATCCTACCCTATGAAACAGCTCAAGAACTAAAGAAAAAAGG
>JBILBT010000373.1:0-2529 GCA_044353545.1 Crocinitomicaceae bacterium
CACGACCGTGAATTTTTAGATGGACTTACAAATCGCATCTGGGAAATTCAAGCGAAGCTCTTGCGCGTTCACCATTTCGATGTGAAAGAATACTTAAAAATGCAGTTTCAACCTGACTATGGTGGAGCCAAACAAAAAAATCAAGAGGTCAAAGTTGTCCGTTCGGAACGAAGTCACGAGGAAACGAAGGAGTTAAAGCGGCGCAAAAACCAATTGAGCAATCGAATTCAAAAGGTGGAAGATTTGATTAAAGAGCATGAACAAGCGATTGAACGCTTGAATGCGCAAATCAGTGAAATGGATTATTCCGATGAAGCTGCTGCCAACAAGGTACTCGCTGTTTTTGCAGAAAAGAAAGAATCCCTTGACCAATTTATGGGAGAATGGGAAAATTTGACCCTTGAAATAGATTCTTTGGAGGATTAAGGATGAATAGCACCCCTTTTTTTGCGTTTATGACGTCTTTTGTTGCGTTTAATTGATTTCTTCGCCTCCTTGCTTTGCAAGGACCAGTAATGCTTCTCAGCGGCGCGCTTTTGCTTCTTCGCGATTCGTCCCTTTCTCTTTCGTTCTTTAGCAATAATGGATTCAGCCTCTTCAACGGATGCAGCTGTTTTTCCTGGTTTTGTGCTGCCGCAAGAAGAAAATATTCCCAACAACAATAGGAAGACGATAAAAAGCGTTTTACTATTCATACCTTTGTAATACAAAATCGAAGATGAAGTTACGGCTAATTTTACTATTCTCGCTTTCCTTGCTGTTTGCAGCGTGCAATAAAAACAATCGAAACCCGGTGCCAAGCATCCCGTTTGACATTACCATCGACATCAATTTGCCGAGTTACAATGCGCTCATCAGCGTGGGGACCTACGCCTATGTGAATGGTGGTTCTCGAGGAATTATCGTGTACCGACGCAGCATTGATGAGTTCATCGCTTTTGATCGCCATTCTCCGATGGATCCTGCTGGAACCTGCGCCCAACCCTTGTATCCTGATCCAAACAACTTTTTAAGCCTGATCGACAGTTGTTCAACGGCTCGTTTCTCGCTTTACGATGGATCACCAATTACAGGCTCTGATTTCGGTTTGCGCATGTATCAAACCATCTACAACGGGACCAATCAATTGAGGATTTTTAATTAGTTTCGCCCCATCAAATTATAGCAATGAACGAGATTACAGTAACCATCATCGACCGCGAAGGAACAGCACATGAATTAATCGCACCCACTGACATGAACATGAACGTCATGGAATTGTGCAAATCTTATGAACTTCCAGTGAAAGGCGAATGCGGTGGTATGGCCATGTGTGCCACGTGTCAATGTTACCTTGAGTCGGATACGGATCTTCCAGAACAAAGCGATGCCGAATTGGACATGCTCGATCAAGCATTTTTTGTGAAGCCAAGTAGCCGTTTGGGTTGTCAGATTCACATTTCGGATGACATCGATGGCATTGTTTTGCGCTTAGCGCCAGAGGTAGATTAGGGAGATTTCTCCATCTAAACGACAAAGGAAACACAAATTGATGTTTTAAATAAAATTAAATTTAACCAAATTAAGCAATCACTTGATGAAACAATTTAAGAGAACGTCAAACCAAAAACGAATTCTAGAGGGAATGGATAAGGTATATGAAAAACTTATCGAATTCAAAAAGAAAATGAAAAGTGATTTGGTCATTTTAAAGGACGATAAAATAACTCACATCAATCCAAATAATTTATAAGAGTAAGGATCAATCGAAGTAATAAGCTTTGGTGAACTTTTAAAATCACGAATTCACTTTCCACTCTCGCGGAATCAAACACACTGGAATCGGTTCCATCTTGTGCTTGTTCATCGCATGCAAACGACGGTATAAGGCCAAGACTGTAAGCTGACGCTCATTGAGATTGTCTTCACTTCCCGTATAATCCATTGCCCATTCCAGTTCTGGATAACTTGCCCCCAATTGGTCTTCATCACTCCGACCATCGGCCCAAAGCCCATCTGTTGGTTTCGCCATGATGATGGAATCCACAATGCCTAAATGTGTGGCTACAGCGCGAACTTCAGTCTTCGTTAAATCGGCAATTGGACTGACATCAACACCTCCATCGCCGTATTTCGTGTAGAACCCAACGCCAAAATCTTCAACGCGGTTTCCTGTGCCTGCGACCAAACGTTTGTGCGCCTGCCCTAAAGCATACAGTGTTGTCATACGCAAGCGTGCACGTGTATTGGCCATTGCGAGATGATTTGCAACAACGTCATTTGGGAAATCACGTTCCATTTGTTCGAAAATGTCCGTCAAGTTGACTTCCATTCCAAGCACATTCGGAAAACGTTTCTTTAAATCGTCGATGTGTTCAATCGCACGTCCATATTCCGCAGATGTTTGACGAATGGGCATGGTTACAATCAAGGTAGCTTTGCCCGTCATGGCACAAAGTGTCGAGGTCAAGGCAGAATCTATTCCACCTGAAATTCCTACAATGAAGCCATCCATTCGCGCTTGAGCGCAATAAGCGGAAAGCCACTCTT
>JBILBT010000131.1:0-8193 GCA_044353545.1 Crocinitomicaceae bacterium
TTGAGGTTTAATTGCAATATTCGTAATTCACTTTAGATGTTAAGACTCTAAGATATTAAGATTTTAGGACTTTGATTGTTCTTCGAAAAATTGAGGTTTAATTGCAATATTCGTAATTCGTAATTCGTAATTCGTAATTCGTAACTATTCACTCCTTCTTCGCAGGACGGCGTTTATTGTGAAAGGGTTTCTTGTTTTTCGGCTTCGAGTGAATAGCGAACTCAGGTCCTTTGCCCACTGATTCTGGCAATGGCACTTGTTCGATTTCTGCTTCGATGAGGCGTTGAATTTCGGCCAACTTGCGCATGTCCTTCTCATTCACCAAGGTGATTGCCTCTCCTTTGGTGTTCGCGCGCGCTGTTCGTCCAACACGGTGCACATAATCTTCTGCATCGAAAGGCGTATCGAAATTGACGACCAAATTGATTTCTTTGATGTCAATCCCGCGGCTCATCACATCGGTAGCCACCAAAATGCGAATGCGCTTTGAACGGAAGCCGCGCAAGATCTCTTCTCGTTCATCTTGATTCAGGTTGGATGAAACACCTTGTGATTTAATGCCATTCTTTCGCAAACCTTGCACAATTTCGCTCACCCGACTCTTCGACGAAGTGAAAATGATGATGCTTGTATATTCTTCTCTCGCGAGCAAGATTTCTTTGATCAGCGGAATTTTTTGATTGTCGAAAGTGAGGTACACCGATTGCTTTACGCCAGCCGCAGGCTTTGAAATGGATAGGGTTATTTCCTCTGGATCCTTCAATATCCGTTTCGCCAATTCACGAATTTTGGATGGCATTGTGGCACTGAACATTAAGGTCTGACGGTCTGTTGGCAACTCGCTGATGATGCGAATTAAATCGTCGGAAAAACCCATATCGAGCATTTTATCCGCCTCGTCCAATACCAAGTGTTTTAGCTTCGAAAAGTCAACATATCCTTGTGCGATATGTGAAAGCAATTTCCCTGGAGTAGCGACAATGATGTCCGTTCCTTCTTCCAAGGCCTCGCGTTGAGAATCCCAATCTTTTCCGCTACCGCCGCCATAAATCGTTTTTGATCCCACCGAAACAAAATAGGCCAAGCCCTGAATTTCTTGCTCAATTTGAATGGCCAATTCACGCGTTGGCACAATGATCAGGGTGTTGATGGAATTGTCTTCCTTGTTGGTGATCTTATCCAATATAGGCAAAATAAATGCCGCGGTTTTTCCTGTTCCTGTTTGCGCACAAGCAATTAAATCCTTGTTTTCAAGAATTTTCGGTATTGCCAATTCCTGAATCGGTGTCGCATTGACAAATCCCATGTGTTCGATTGCCTCGAGAATCTGGGAGTTGAGAGAGAGTTCTGTAAATTTCATTCCCCGCGAAGTTAGTCAATCTATGCCCTAAAATGCATAAATACCTTTTTTATGGTTTTTAGGCGTATTCTATATATCATCCTAGCGGCAAGAATGGATTGCGTCTATTTATATCTGCGGACTTCATATTTCTGAGTGTTCCTCGGATATCGCTCATCTCCATTTTTTAATTTAATGACTAAGCTTTTTTAATGATGGCAAAAAACTACGTAATTTTATACCGTGCTAAACGCACAACCCTTCGATGTTTACATTGAAATTTACAATTCATTATTTATTCAAACTAAATACCATCCACATGTATCCACCGGAACTTGTAAAACCAATGAAAGATGATCTAACGAATGTTGGATTCACACAATTAACAACAGCAGAAGAAGTTGACCAAACCATCCAAAACTCACAGGGAACACTTTTAGTTGTTGTGAATTCTGTTTGCGGTTGTGCAGCGGGAAACATGCGTCCTGGGGTAAAATTGTCCCTTCAAAACGCCGTTCATCCTTCTGGAATGGCCACTGTATTTGCTGGAGTTGACTCGGAGGCGACAAACCAAGCACGCAAGTACTTTCTACCTTACCCTCCATCTTCTCCTTCTATTGCCTTGTTTAAAGACGGAAAGTTGGTACACTTCCTTGAACGTCACCATATCGAAGGAGGTTCAGCTCAAATGATCGCTGAAAATCTTACTGAAGCGTATGCGGAGTTCTGCTAAGAGAATTGAAAATGAAGAATTAAAAATGAAGAATTAAAAATGAAGAATTGAGGAAATTAACATTTTGTTGGCTGAGGTGCGCTAGCAGTCTCGAAGACAAAAATTAAGAATTCATTTCAATAAAAAACCCTCACCAGAATTGGCGAGGGTTTTTCGTTTTTATGTGTTCTGTTTAATTGAATAGAATCGTACGGCTAAACTGTTCACCCGAAGATGCTGTAAAGATCAAAAGGTAAGTGCCATTGTTGATGCCATTTCGCGACAACTGACATTCTGTTCCATTCACATTCAACTGGTTCAATCGACGTCCGGAGAAGTCGTACAACTCAATCTTCATCGACTCATTGCCTTCCCAAGAAATGGTCATCGACTCACTTGCAGGGTTTGGATAGATGGTCAATTGCTCAGCAACCAAGACCTCAACTTCTGAGGTTGTGCACACTTCATTTACTGGCGATCCATTACAGTAGTTGATGGCATACAAGTTTGCGGTTTGCTGACGTGCATTTTCTGGTTGAAGTGGTGCATCGGTACAGCCCAATTGCTTCACCAAGAAGTCACGCACAAAGTTCACTGTTGTATCCATGTACGCAATCGCTGCGGATGTAGTTCCTGCGTATGGCACGTGCGGTGCATTCGGGAAGGTATAAAACTGGTGTTCAAGTCCCACTGCACATGCGCGCTCATGCAGCATGCGGCTTCCGTCCAAATACATCAATGGAACACCCGGATTTACAACACCGCGGTTGTACAACACTGTTCCGTCATTCGTTCCATGCACGGAGCACAATGGAATGTCTCCAGCCTCAAGCCAGCTATAACGTGCTAAAGCACCACATCCATTGATGACTGCGTGTACTTTCGTTGAATAACCTGGATTTCCAGACGTTCCTTCCAATCCGCCCAATCCTTGAATCGCAGCACCATTCAGGTAATCGCTGATTTCACACGGATCATTCAAATACGCCACGTGCAAGGCTGTAATTGCGCCTGCAGAACTTCCTCCGATAAAGATGTGGTTTGTATCAATTTTGTAGGTATTGGCTGTCGCAGCATCTTTGTAGAAATAGCGAATCGCACCTTTCAAATCTTGCACCGCACGAACCACAGCTTTCACTGCATTTGCAGAATCAAAGGGAAAGAAGCCAACACGGTAATCGATGCTCGCACAGGCATATCCTTTCTTCGCAAAGCGTTGAGATAGTGTCGCTACATCAATGTCCGTTTTCGAACCTCCGATGAAGCTTCCTCCGTGCACCCAAATGATCAATGGACGAGCCTGAGCTGTGTCACCTGTTGGTGAATAAAAGTCCAGTTTTAATGTTGTCGCTGCACCACTCCATGAGTTGTTTTGTCCAAAGGTAATGTTGCTTGTTGTGGTCACGTTCGGATACACATCCGAAGCGTAGCGACCTGTTGAGCAGGGCTGAGCCAAAAGCGTTGTGGCTGTGAGGCAGCCCAATAAAAAAGTAACAATTTTCATAAATGATAGATTAAATTATGGGAATAAAGTTGCGTTATACGCCCCAGCATTGAGCTCAGGAATTCGCGCATGGTATTGCTTGTTGATTGCTTGGATAAACTTGTTTGCTAAGAGTGCATTTCCGCGTGGATTGAATTGCACACCATCGAGGGAATATGCTCCTCCTGAAACAAATTTCGCGCTCATGGAAACCCCATTGTACACAAATCCGTCGGATAAATTGGAGACAAATGCATCAACATCAACCACGGCAAGGTTGTGTTGTGCTGCCAACGAGCGAATCACCGTGTTGTATTCTTGAATGCGCGTTCGCATGAACTCAAGCTCCGGATTTGTCAAGATGAACTCATTGCGTAAGGGGAATAAAACCCCCATTTGGTTGCATTTCACGGAATCCAAAGGAACGCTCAAGAGTAAACACTCCCCGGGCAACATTTGTCGTACAGCAAAACTATTCGCTAAAGGATCGATGATCATGAATGGATTTGCACCCACCTGAAAAGAAAACCCTAAAGCATTGTACACACTATTCAAGGTCGTGGCATTCGGTGCGTCTAGGTTCAATCCGTTGTATGGAATCGTCGTGAAATAGGGCATTTTTGACACATCAGGAATGGTCGCTAACACACCCTTTGATCCTGTAGCCACCATTTGATTGACAATAGGCGCATACAAGACTTCAAATTCTTGCGCTGTCAATAGAATCGAATCTTTTGCACCAGATTTTGCGTACTTCAACACCTCATCCACCCCTAAGAAAAGGGAAAAAAATGTTGGATTTGCGGCGAGGGCATCACTCAAAACACTGCCCGTACTTCCCGATGTTGAGGATGCCATGCGCTTGTAGTAGTTGTTTTGATTGGAATAAGCTGGGCTAGAAACATAGGCCATGAACAATCCTGGTATGCCATAATTTCCAAACAAAGCCGATGGATTGTAGGTGTTATCATTCCAAATGCTTGCGTCTCCGCTTGCTGCCACACGCACTGGTGAAAGTGACGTTACCCCTTTACAATCCGTTTTGTAACCTAAAATCATTTTGGAAAGTCCTGAAAACCCAATCCCCACAGATCCTTCGGCAACAAGAGGCTGGTAAAAAGGACCTCCACCCACAAGCGACAATTGTTGCGCGATGAGAGCCGGCAAGGAATTCTCTTGTCCTTCGCGGTACAAAGCGTCATCCATGAATCCTGAAGTATGAATTCCACCAATCATCACGAAACGTGTCGGATCGATGTCGCCCTTTGAAAACTCAGGACTCTCGTAAGACGGCTTGCAAGCTCCCAATCCAAAGAGTAGAGAGACCGCGGCAAGCGTAAAAAGTTTATAGTTTACCATGTGTAAATGAATGAGAATCCCGGAGCGATCGCCTTAGTCGTGAACGTTCCATTGAGGTTAGTTTCTAGATTTTTGTCAGTACGCTGAATCTGTGTGTAGTAGACCGATGCGTCGAATGAAAAATGTGTGCTGAATCGGTAACTCAATCCAGCGGTAAAGTAAGCACGATTTTTATCTGGTGTTTCAGGTGTCACATAGCCATTTTGAACCGGAGAGAAACCATAGCCACCGCCTAGGCGCACATCGAGGTTGTCCATAATTTTATGTTCTATCCCACCGCGGAATGCCATGATATTCTTGTACATGCGCGCCGACTTGGTATCCACTAGTGATGCCGTATTGGTTGCATAATCAAACGCCAAGGTGTCGTAGGCCTTCCATCCTACATAATTTACATCGAGGACTGCCTTCCATTTTTTACTAAATGTATAAGCGACGGCGAAAGTTGCCACCGCAGGAAGCGGCAGCGATGAAGAAAAGGTTCCATTTGGAAAACTTGCTGTAAGTGATGTGGGCACAGTGAACGTTGCTTGTCCTGCATTTACTGCCATGTTTACTTGAGAACGATAGGTGAGTCCAAGTGTTAATGCACTTGTTGCGTTGTATGAGATGCCAATGTTGTAGCCAAATCCCATTGCCTTTCCCGCCAGTTCAGCATGGGCAAAATTCCCAAGAGAATCTTGAACAGGAATATCTTTTTGGAGGTTTACCTCGCCCGTGCTAAAGACAAAACCGGCGCCCATACCTAGTTTTTCTGTAAAACGATACGAGAATGTCGGTTGAATAAAAATCGCTTGCAATTTAAGTCGCGTTAGTGCAAAACGCCCGATCCAGTTGTTCTCATATTGCACCGTGCTACCGAAAGGCGTGTAGACCGCTAGACCCAATTTCAGCGCTTCCATTTTTTTCAATTGGAAGAGGCCATAAGCAGAGAAGGGTGTTCCCACGGGAGAATTGGTTCTATATCCCGCTCCTGTGGCTGGATCGACGTACAAGATATTTGCAAAAACGGGCGTTGACGCCACATTCACTTGACTCGCATCCGTAAAAGCCACGGCGCCAGGATTGTAAAAAAGACTTGATGCATCGGTATAATATGCCGAGCCGGCACAGCCCATTCCTTGTTGCTTTTGACCTTGAAAATTTACCTGAAATCCCTGTGCATTTGCCGTTTTTATAAAGGATGTCAATAGAAAAAGCAGTAGTATTTTTTTTATCATTCAGCAGAGTTAATAGTCAAACGAAGATACACAAAATTGCTTCATAGTAATTTAATGTTCACTTATGAAGATATTCACGTTGAAAAATGCCCATGGAAATTATATTTGATGTTAAGAAAAGTCCGAATTTTAGCCATAATATTTAATAACTTTGTAAGATTAACCATTCGCTAAATCAAGTAGTTAATGCGTTAGTTTTTTTAGTTGTTATCACTGCAGAAATTGTCAAGGTATGAACGTTCTTCTCCTAATGTCTAAGCGATTCACACAGTTAGGTGTCTTGTTTTTAATGATCAGCTCTGTTGCATGGTCACAAACGGCGTCGTTTACAACAACACCTGCGGCAGTGAATGGGGTGATCACTATTTGTCAAGGTCAGTCGATTACGTATACCAATACTTCGACAGGCACCAATCAAAATACCAACTACAACTGGAATTTCAACGGAGGTAGTGGCAATAATAATCCTAGCGGATTCGGACCATATACAGTAACCTATAACAATACTGGGAACAATTATTCGGCAAGTTTAAGTATTGGGAATAGCAATTCGTCTGTGAACATTGTCGTACTTTCCAATTCATCATCAGCCAACTTATTGACCCTGAACCCTGATTTAATCAGCTCTGGTTATTCTTTTTCGACAAACAATGGTGTAACCTCTTTTAAATATTGTGGAACAGACATTCCATTTAATTCCATTGTGCCTTTTGATTTTGATGTGGCTGCCTTCCCTTCGGGGTCTACGGTTTCTATCAATTGGGGAGACGGATCAACTTCAAATGTACCTAATGGTACTACGACGGTTTCACACGATTATAATGGAGGTTCAACAAACGTGTTCACACTTACCGTCAGTGTAACGAATCCAAATGGGTGCTCATCAACACAAACCTATACTATCTTTCTCGGCATCCCCCCAACTATTCAATTATCAGGAAATGGGAGTAGCGCGTGCTTGCCGAGTGAATACTCTTTCAACTTGATCACCAATAATGTTCCAAACACGAATTACCAAATAATTTTCAATGATAACAGCACACCTGTAAATCTGGTTACGCCATTTAATCCGCTGATCACACATATCTTCACAAACACAAGTTGTGGAACCACTTCTGTGATTTCTGGACAAGGGGGAACCATTCAGCCATTTGCCAATTCATTTGCCGCCTCGATTATTGCAACCAATGGATGTGGAAGCACCTTCTCTTCCATAGGGCCGATATATGTTAGCCAATCCGTAAATGCAAGTACAACGGTTACTCCAAATGACACGATTTGCCAAAACACCAGCGCAACAATTACAAACACCTCGACAGGCGGGCAAAATGTAAATCAATTTAGTTGTACAACCACCAATAAATTTATTTGGTCTGTTACGCCAAATACTGGAGTCACGCTAACTGCTGGTTCCTACGGAAGCCAAACGAGCCCAACACAATTGTGGAGTTCTTGGACCAATGGAAGCCCTGCTCTGACGATGAACTTTACCGTTCCTGGTACTTATAACGTTAAATTAATCGTTGCCAACAGTTGTGGTAAGGATACCGTTATCACACCCATCACGGTCCTCCCCTTACCCATCGTTCCTGCACAAACAGCGACAATATGCACCGGTGGTACATTCAACGTTCAACCCACCAACAACCCACCGACAGCTATCATTCCGAATGGAACAACCTACAGCTGGCTGCCCGTTGACAATCCCAACGTCACGGGAGAAACTTCTGGAAATGGGAGCGCCATGACGGGTACTCTTGTGAATTTAACAAACGTCAATCAGGTCGTCACCTACACGGTAATACCTACTGCAGGGGGCTGCGCGGGCCCTCCATTTCAATTGACTGTAACAATCGTTCCGGGTATCGTCATCCCGAACCAAACAGCCACGATCTGCAGTGGAGGAACATTCAATGTTGCACCTATCAATGCGCCTCCAACAACGATTTTACCCGCTGGAACGGTGTTTACATGGACACCTGTAAACAACCCGAATGTCTCTGGCGAAGTTGCAGGAACAGGAACAAGCATAACAGGCATAACAGGCACTTTATCAACCACACTTACGACACCAACAAGT
>JBILBT010000132.1:0-8180 GCA_044353545.1 Crocinitomicaceae bacterium
TTAAACCAATAACATGCACTTTCAATTTTTGAAGTGCCGCCAAGTAAATGGTTCCTGCCATACACGCTGCGCCCGCCATGTCACTTTTCATGCAATCCATCGATCCTGGTGTTGGCTTTAAGCTCAACCCCCCTGTATCGTACACCACACCTTTTCCAACCAACACAATGGGTTGCTTGTTTACAGGTTTTTCAGGTTTGTACTCCATAATGGTGAATGTTGGCGGATCGATTGATCCTTTATTCACCGCTAAAAGCCCACCCATTTTGAGGGATTCAATTTGTGTTTTCTCAAGGACCTGAACAGAAAATCCAGCTTCAGCTCCCAAGGCACTGATTGCTTCACTCAGCTGCATGGCATTGAGGTGAGACACGGGATCATTGACCTTATCTCTTGCCCAAAACACTGCTTTCGCAATAGATTTCAATTCCGTAATTTTTTTATCACTTACCTCATCGGAAACATGTATTGTTTGAAGCGCATGTGCTTTTTTAGTTGCATCCTTAAAGAATCGCAAATATTGGTAAGACGACAGCATCAATCCTTCGAGGACATGCAGCACTTTTTTATCATCACCATACACTGAAAGATCTTTTACCTCTTTATTCAATGAAGATAGAATCTTGCTGCCGTGCACGCGAAGTTGTTCGTGAGAGAGGGAATCTTTCAACAAGAAAGTGTATCCATTGGCTGCTTTTTGAAAATCAAAGTTTTCTGATCCGGCAATAAAACGTCCTACAAACTCTCGTACTTCCGCACTCAATTTTTTATCTTGATCTGTTTTTTTTCCAGCAATCACGACCAACGAGCCCGTTGGAATCGTACTGTATTGTTCTATGTTCATCATGCTTGATTGTATTGTACAAAGGTACAGATTCTCAGGCATTATTTTTCTTCAATAATTTCCCCTTCGAATTCAAATTCTGCTTCTTCGTAATCATTCAAATTGACATCATAAAACTCTTTGTTTAAGGCTTTCCCCATACGGTAATTTGTAATGACGATATCCAATAATTTTTCGCGGTAGCTAATCTGCTCTTCGAGGTCAGGCATGTTCGGGTTCAAGCAAATGTCACCCAAGTATTTTGTTTTGGACAAATCTCCACCCAACCAACGGCCGTCGCGTTTACCAAGGACATAGACGCCCACTTGATTCAATTTTCCAAACGGATCGTAGAATTTCCAAACGCCATCAGGAAGACCATTCTTCATCATTCCTTCATTTTGAAGCACACCATTGTCGTAATAGTTCTTCACGTACCCGTTCATGCGGTGAATGGAATCGTGCGCTTCCCAGATGGTCATGAGCTGACGAATCTCATAGTGGTCCGTGTGCGAGCAGTCGTATTTTTCAAACTTTTCGATGATGTAGCTTTCGCTCAACTTTTTACCTGCGGCATTGTAGTCCGTGAGGATTCCTTTCGCCTTGAATTTTACACTGTCATTGAGCACAATCACGGTATCGAAATAATCGACTTCATAAAGCATTTCGCCCTCATAACTGTAGAATTTCCAACAGCCCACTTTTTTCCCACTCGACAAGCCTCCATCACGGGCAATCGTGTCGTTTGGATAATACTTCGTCATGTGGTAACTGATTCCCGTTTTTTCGATCAAGCTTGGGCGTCCCATATAAGGTTCGTCGATGTAGTCACCTGCCAAGCCAAGTTCAGCAATGACAGCATCTAAACTTTGTGATGTCGTGATGTCGTAAGGTTCGAAATAGATCGAATCGCGCCAGTCGAATTGGTAACGTACACTCAATTGGTTTTCTTCCCAGATTTTCTCCTCCACAGGATAGCCGTACAAGAACTTCACATAATGGTAGCGGAAACCGAGCGTGTCATAAGCTTCGTAGTCTTCAATGGCTTCACCTGTGAGGAAGAAACCGCGCTTTGCCAAGCTTCCGTTGATGTGGAAAGACTTCGATTCACCGTTTAAATACCCTCCTTGGAAATTGAGGTTATACAATAGAATCGAATCTTGTCCTTCCAATGTTAGGTATGTTTTCACATAGCCATCTAATCCGCCATCTTCGTAATTCATGGTCGTATAGGCCAGGTCATTGCGTTCAAAGGCAGGTCCATGCATGTAGCCATCTTTGAAACTTGTTTCTTGCAGGATTTTCCCATCCCAACGGTAACTGATGAACTTCCCGTTTTTCAAACCATTTTTATACTCAGTTGAATAGGAAAGGTAATGCATTGCTTTTTCCGGGAATGCCCCTTCTGTGTAGCCACCTTCGTACATGGACATTTCGCGTTCTTCCGCAGACATCGGATAGATCATTTCATTTTGAACCACCAATCCGTTGACCAAGCCATTTTCAAAAGGAATTACCCAAGCAATTCGGCCTTTTTGATCGTACACATACCAGGTTCCTGCAGGTTTTCCATTGAGCATTTGTCCCTTGATGCGTTTATTGTAAGGCGATGCATTTTTCCCACCTTGAGGGTTATAGTCTTGGCCCATTTCACCGTATTCGTTATTCCCGCCTTGGAAGGGGTAATTCACGAAGTCAGAGAGGAAGCCATCCATTAAATTGGTGTAAATCACATTCGCGAAATCCTCGTCCCATTCAGATGCATCAATGGTATTGATCAGGTCAAAATTGCGCACCTTTTTTCCCATTCGGTAACGCAAGATGTCTTTTCTGATTTTTTTTATCATCTGAAAATTACCCGGCAGCACGAGAGTCAATCCATCCTTGGTGCTGACTTTGAATGTTTTTTCGTTGAAGGTAATATCCACATTCCCTGTTAATGGTGTTGAACCATTTTCATTGAACGTATACATGGTATAATCTTCGGTCACATTAAAAATATTTTCGTATCCGTTCACATTTCTCACCGGGATGGTGTCTTTTTCAATGTCCTCTCGAATGGATGCCGATTGGGTGGTCACAAGATCAAGATTTCCGGTGCGGTAATGCGTCGTGCCCGTCCAACTTTCAAAATTTTCACTGAAGGTCAACTCAGAAGCAAGCGTTGGCTTGCCCGTTACTGCGTACAAGTTAAATTGCAATGTCCGTTCTTGCGGGTTGTAGCTGCGGTTGTATAATTTGCTTTGGTCGTCCCGAAAGTAGGAACGGAATAAAATAGAAGGCGTTGTCATGTATTGGATTGAATCCATTTTATCGTAGAAAAGGTATTTCGACCCTTCACGATCTTCCACACTTAGTCCATCGACTTGAAGAATTTTTGTTGTTTCCGGTTGAAAGGCTACACGCACAAATTCACCCAATTGGTCGTAGACTTCTTCACGGTATAATTTTCCTTTGTAATCGTAAACCGAACGGACGTGTTGATTTGAATCTGCATCAAAGCGAATGATGTCGTGTGCGATTCCATTGTCCCAGAAAACGGTGTCTTCAGCCACCAACTTGCCATTCACAAATTCATAGCGGAACATCAATTGGCCATTCGGGTATTTGTTTTCATATACTCCTTCGTAGTTGAAAATGATTCCTACGCTGTCGCGGTATTTTGGTCCTGAAACATAGCTTTCCGATTTTGAGTCATACACGGCATCCTCTCCACCATAGTACCCTTCTTCTCCATAGTAACCACCCTCACCATATTCTCCGTAATAGTCTTCATCATACACTTCCCCTTCATAGGACGTATATTCTTCTTCCTCTAAGTCCAATTGTTCCTCATCTGCATTTCCCATGCGGTATATGGATGCAAAATCATCATTGACTACAAATTTGCTGTCGAAATCATAATCCAATTCGATGCTGGTATAACCCATAATGAGGAAGCGACGAATGATTGGCCTGCGCACTATGAGATCTGAAGAGCTAAAGGTATATTGTGATGTAATCAATTCGTTGTTGCGGTTGCGCGTTTTAAGTAATCCTTTGCCGATGTAACCTACAGAGCGAGAAATCCATGTGCCTGTGGCCTCATTGTCGGTGTATGTTCCTTCAAGTGTAGGGTAAATTGCACGATTGTATAGACTATATTTCCCATTTTTCACTCCGCGCTGATAATTCACATATTCCAAGGTGGTATCCATATCTGGGAATCCACGGTCAATGTATTTTTGTACGTTCAATTCATTCCAAGATGACGACAAAGTATGTTCTTCCAACATCCAGATACCGACCTTTTGGCCATTTTCAAAGCGCCCTTTTTTCAAGGTGTCTCCTTGCATGTTCAACCAAATGGCTTCGCCTTCCAACTGATTATTTTTCAAGGTGAAAATTCCCGCCACGACCTTGTCTTCATCGTTGTAATTCCCCTTTTGATCAATCAAATAAAACGTCTCAAAATACTGAATGTACTTCCCATCTGGTAAGGGGTCCAAACAAGGGATGACATCTTGGTCCAAGGAATAATGAGGTTCTAACATAGGTGCAGGATTTTTACGCACCGCTTGCTTCAAGCGCTTTGATGGCTCAAAGTAGTCCATGGATTTTTCCTCTCGACGTTCCCTACGGTAGACTTTCCGCATCTCTTTCCACATCGCCATTCCTTCCTCTTCACCGTACACTTCGAGGTAGTAAAATTTCTCAGAGAGCATTTCTTGTCTACGGCCGATTTTCTTGCCCATATCAAAGTAGGAATTGTGCATTCCTGTTGGCGCAAAGTAGGGATAGACATGCACCTGTTCTCCATTAAAGGTTGCTGTTTTTACTATCGTTTCTTCCTGTGCATTCACTGCGAAACAAAAAGAGAGAAAAGCAATAACTACCGAGCAGCCTGCTTGAAAGAAAGATTTAATAATGTTCATAGTGGAATTGTTCGGTCTGGAGAATAATTGGATTTTCATTGATGTGTTTAAATGTATTGACTTTCATTGGATTTCCTTTATCATCGAGGGCGAATTCCGTTTGAAAATGAGTGAAGAATTTCGCCTTGTGAAACGAAGAATCAACAAATCCGGTACACTTTCCTTTTGCATTGTATTCTATGGTTCGTTTTGTGGTTAAGGGTCCCTTGTAAAAGATGATGCGCGCAATGTCTCCCGTTTTTTTTGAATAAACATAGCGTGTGAACTCCAACTTTATTTCATCTTTCCCTAAAATATATCGCGCTATCGGATTAAATGCCGATCCTAAAATCAACTCATCATACGGTTGTGGCGCTTGAACAGAATCGACTATTTGAATTTTTCCTAATGGAAAATAATGCCGCATCTTACCCGTACTGCTATTTCTGTAAACCAAAAACTCAGTTCCAGAGTAGAAAGGATAATGTGCAATTTTCACTTCTGGCACGTTCACATCTTGAAATGCATCCAAACGCGAAGTATCTTTTACCAAGCGATACCTTGCGTAGCCATGTTCATCATGACCATTCGGGTAATCATAGCGTAAAATCCCAATTTCTTCATCGTCAAAATAATGGCGAATCACCAAGCAGCGCAGCAGCCCATTTTGATTGAAAAAGTACTGCCGTTTCTCGCGCAATTGCCGTTCGGCGTCTTTTATTTCTGTTGAATAGATTCTTCGGGTGATGGCCGAAATTTTTTGCGTTGCGATCATTTTCTCATTGAACCAAAGAGGAAAAGAAAAATCATCTTCGGCATCTGTAAATAGGGCTTGCATTCGGAAAAGACAGTCGAGTGCTTCATTCTGCCGTTTTTCACTCACAGATTTATGCTGTTTACCCGCACATGCACCAAGAATTAAACAGACAAAAAATAAGTTTCGCATTGAAAAACTGCTAAATACGGTTGTTAATTTACAAACATTCTTTTAAAGCACACCGTACTCTTGACATGGCCCTTGTATATTCCGTATTTTTGCAGCGATGGAAATGGAAAGACCAATTACCGACTGGATGCCGCTGACGAAAAAAGAAATCGAAAAGCGCGGATGGGATGATTTAGACATCATTCTTGTTTCTGGCGACGCCTATGTTGATCACCCCGCCTTTGGTACTGCGGTGATTGGACGCATCATGGAAGATGAAGGATTCCGGGTGGGCATCATCGCACAGCCCAACTGGAAAGATGATTTGCGCGATTTCAAGAAGTTTGGCAAACCCCGCTATTTCTTTGGTGTAACTGCTGGATGCATGGATTCTATGGTGAATCATTACACCGCCAATAAGCGCCTTCGATCGACTGACGCCTATACACCCGGCGGAGAAGCTGGTTTCCGTCCAGATTATGCCACAACGGTTTACTGCAAGATCCTAAAAGAACTCTATCCGGATGTTCCCGTGATGATTGGTGGAATCGAGGCATCCTTGCGCCGTGTTACCCATTACGACTATTGGAAAGATGAGTTGATGCCTTCGATACTTGTCGACTCAAAAGCCGATCTACTGGTATATGGAATGGGTGATCAACCCTTGCGCGAAATGTTGCAGCTTCTGAAAAAAGGAGTTCCTTTCACCAACTTACACACCATCAAACAAGTGGCATTTCTGCAAGATTCAACCCTTCCCTTGCCGAAAAACAAGCAATGGGAAACGATTGAGCTCGCGAGTCATGAGATCTGTTTGGAAGATAAAATCCGCTACGCTGCCAACTTTAAAATTGTTGAAGTGGAATCCAATAAATGGGAAGCAGACCGCATCATTCAACACGTTGGCGATCAGACCTTGGTTATCAATCCGCCTTACAAGACCATGAACGAGAACGAGATTGACCGCTCCTTCGACTTACCCTATACACGACTACCCCATCCGAAATACAAGAAACGTGGTGCCATTCCGGCCTACGACATGATCAAGTTTTCCGTGAACATGCACCGCGGATGTTTTGGTGGTTGTAGCTTTTGCACCATCTCTGCCCACCAAGGGAAATTCATTGCTTCGCGCAGTGAGAAATCCATTTTAGCCGAAATAGAAGAAGTCGTTCAACACCCCGAATTTAGAGGCTACATCTCCGACCTAGGCGGTCCTTCGGCCAACATGTACAAGATGAAAGGGAAAGACGAAGCCATTTGTGCCCGTTGCACCTCCCCGAGTTGCATTCACCCTGTGATTTGCAGCAATCTCGACACCTCCCACAAGCCGATGACCGAATTGTACCGCAAGGTCGATGCCCATCCGAAGGTGAAAAAGGCCTTTGTCGGTTCAGGGATTCGCTACGATTTATTGGTGGATGACTTCAACAAAAACAACGACGACGGCAATCACGACGAGTACATCGAACAGGTGATTACACGCCACATCAGTGGACGATTGAAAGTGGCGCCCGAACATACTTCTGATGCGACCCTGCGTGTGATGCGCAAGCCGTCTTTCAAGTATTTCCATAAGTTCAAAGAAAAGTACGACCGCATCTCCGAAAAGCACGGTTTAAAGCAGCAGTTGATTCCCTACTTCATCTCCTCCCACCCGGGTTGCGAAGAAGAAGACATGGCGAACTTGGCTGCCGAAACCAAGGACATGGGATTCCAGTTAGAGCAAGTACAAGACTTTACGCCGACACCAATGACCGTGGCCGAAGTGATTTATTACACTGGCGTTCACCCCTACACCTTGAAGCCCATCAAGACCGTCAAGACCAGAGAAGAGAAACTCAACCAGAACCGCTTTTTCTTTTGGTATAAGAAGGAGAACCAAGACTGGATCCGCAAGCAATTGACAAAAGCCAAGCGTCCTGATTTGATTGATAAGTTGTTGGGGGACCCTCAAAAAAGCAACGAAAAAACAGTCCCTAAGTGGCTGGAAGGCAGAAGAAAAAGATAAAGGGTTCAATTATAACCCTTGTATTGTGCTTATAATTTTTTGCTTAACCCCTTCCCAAGTTATGGTTTTGTCAAAAACAATTGGGTTTGGTTGCATTTCAGCATCATCAAAATAGGTAAGGCTTCGTGCTACATGAAAAGTGGTTTGATGTGGATATTTTTCAGTGTAAAAGGAAAACAAATCATCTAATGAATAGCGTTGCAAAAGGAAAAACAAATCATAAAAATCTTTTTTACTCCCTCGACCTGTTATGGCATATAACTTCATGGCTGCAATGTCTTCAATAGAAGCCATTCGAATATTTTCCATGACTACAAAAGGTCTAATAAACGGATAATGAAATTTTATAAAGTCAACTTTGACGTGATTAATTGTTGATATTAGCGTTTGAGAAAGTTGATTATTTACTACAATTTGATAATCGCTCAACAAGGATGTCAAAAGTTCATTTGACTCAAAATCAGTGTTTGAAAATAAATCTAAATCAATAGATTCCCTATTTCCTAATTGCAAGGCTAAAGCAGTTCC
>JBILBT010000133.1:0-8177 GCA_044353545.1 Crocinitomicaceae bacterium
AGGGAGAACTTGATGTCTTCTGCCGTTAGAAACCGTTTTTTTCCATTGAAGCAGGCGTCCTCATGAAATTGCACACCTTTTCGGATTTTAAACGTAAAGCACGTTGCATCTTCATTGACTTGATATGACGACGCGAGGCATGGTCTTACTTCAAGGGTTTTACTGTCTAGGCTAAGGAGAGTTTCGAATATTTGAGCATTTAGACGCTGTGCATAGATGTCGTTTGATGCCAAAGGGAAAAGCTTTTGAACCTTTTCAGAGGACATGAAACGAAAAGTTCCACCATAATACTTTCCTCCGACACCTTCTTTTTGAGGTGTTTCTGCATGATTCTCGCAGGAGAACACAAAAGCAACAGAGAAAATCAGGACAGAAAACTGAAGTACACGCATGTGTTGCAGCGGATTGGTACCTGACAAAGATAGCCGTTCCACGGTATTATGCAAATGCTTAATAACCGAGCTTTACTCGTGCACGTTGAATGACACTATGGGCTACATTTCTGGCTTTTTCAGCACCTTTTTCCAAGGCAGAATCTATGAGTGTTGTATTCTTCATCAGATGTTCGTAGGTGCTTCTTTCCTGCTCAAATCTGGTCATAATCAATTCGAACAAGGCCTGCTTGGCATGACCGTATCCGAATCCGCCAGCGAGGTATTTTTCGCGCATCTCGTTGCTTTGACTGTCATTCGCAAGAAGGGTATATAGCGCAAAGACATTGCACGTTTCAGGATCTTTAGGGTCTTCGAGTTCTTTGCTGTCGGTAACAATTCCCATCACTTGTTTGCGGAGTTGTTTTTCCGGTAAAAAGATATTGATGAAATTGTCACGTGACTTACTCATTTTTTGTCCGTCGGTACCTGGGACATACATGGTTTGCTCTTCAATACGCGCTTCAGGCAACACGAATGTTTCGCCCATTTGATGGTTAAATCGAGAGGCTACATCCCGAGTCATTTCAATATGTTGCAATTGGTCTTTCCCAACAGGAACCAACTCGGCATCGTATAGAAGAATGTCTGCAGCCATGAGCATTGGATAGCTGAAGAGACCAGCGTTCACATCCTCCAATCGGTCTGCTTTGTCCTTGAAAGAGTGTGCTAGTGTCAATCGTTGATAGGGAAAAAAGCAGCTGAGGTACCAAGATAGCTCCGCAGTTTCCGGCACATCGGACTGACGGTAAAACACAGTTCTTTCCGTATTCAATCCACACGCCAGCCATGCGGCGGCCACGCTGTATGTATTTTCTCTCAACACATTTCCATCCTTGATTTGCGTCAAGGAATGCATGTCTGCAATGAACAAAAAGGAGTCATTTCCAGGATTGTTGGTCATGTGAATTGCAGGGAGAATTGCCCCTAGAATGTTGCCCAAGTGGGGCGTTCCAGTGCTTTGTACGCCAGTGAGGATCCTTGCCATGTTTTTTACTTTGAGCGAATTTAACTATTTTCGAAACAATTCCACGGCTAATGGGCGTGGCAAGTCTCAAAATGAAAGTACTCAGCGGAATTTTATCCCTTTTATGGAAATGCTACATCGGCATCGTGTTTTGCACGCTGGCGCTGGTGCTTTACCCCTTCTTTTTCATTGTTTTATTGAATCCAAAATGGAAAAAACGCAGCTTTCGGCTGTTTGTCTTTTGGAGCTGGTTGATGCGAATATTCTGTTTCTATCCGGTGAAAAAGGTGAAGGTAGCGCAGCAGCCAGACGGTCCGTATGTCATCGTGGCGAATCATTCCTCGTACCTCGATATTTTTTTAATGCATTCCATTCTACCTAAACACCCTTTTTTATTTCTTGGAAAAAGTGAGATTTTGAATTACCCCATCATTAGAACCTATTTTAAAGGATTAAATATCCCTGTGCACCGCGGCAATAAAATGAAATCTGGACGATCATTTGTCTTAGCGAAAAGAGCTGTTGAAGAAGGATGGTCGATTGTTATTTTTCCCGAGGGCACCATTCCAGACGACGATTGTCCCAAAATGATTCCTTTCAAGGAGGGGGCTTTCAAACTTGCAAAGTCGCTCAATGTTCCAATTGTCCCCGTCACATTTACCAACAATTATCGCCTGTTTTCCGATCCAACCAACATCCTAGGGCCGGCTCAACCAGGGATTTCAAGGGTGCACATCCTTCCGGCGATTGGCGTCGAAGAAATGGCTGAATTGTCCGTCAAAGAACTAACGGAATTGTGCTTTAACCGCATCAATGCTCCCCTGCTTGAGGAGTGTCCATGGGTGAAAACTGAGGAGATTTAATCCAATTCTCAACTCGGTTGTGTATATTTGCCTCATGAAAATAACGGAAGAAATCATTGATCACATTGCACATTTGTCCCGCCTAGAATTTGAAGGCGAGGACAAAAAAGTGATCATTCAGGATCTTGAGCGCATCGTGAACATGATGGGAACACTTCAGCAAGTTCCAACCGATGATGTCGAACCATTGATTTTCATGACCGAAGAGTACAATTCCCTGCGCGACGATGTGTCGGAAGTAAGTTTGTCTCAACAAGAAGTGTTGAAAAATGCCCCAAAGAAGGATTCGGATTACTTCAGAATTCCCAAGGTACTTGATAAATAGTTACTAGTTACTAATTACTAGTTACTAATTTGGCCTATACACATCAAGTCATTTGTCCATTGTCTTCTATGTCCATTGTCTTAACGAAAGACTTACTTTGCTGCATTCATTGGCAAAAAAGCACGAAGTACTCGAATGATCGAAAAGTAACTTGTCATTAGTAACTCGTCACTAATTTCTTTTAACAAGCTTTATTCTCAATAATCGGTCTCAAAGCCTGAAAAAGTGTTGCTTCCTCCCAAGGTTTACTGATGAAGTGGGAGAGCATTTTGTCGTTTTGCAAGTCATTCACTTGGCTTGAATTTGCCTGTCCAGACAACATGATGCATTCCAAGCTAGGGTGTTTTTCCTTTATGGCGCGTATGAGTTGTGCGCCATTCATTTCTGGCATCTGGTAGTCTACGATAATAAAGATCACATCTAAGGGTATACTGATCAATTCATCAAGTCCTTCAAGAGCCAAATTAGGGTCAGTGAAATACTCGAGGAGGGTGCATTTCACATCAATAATTTTTTCCAATTGGAAACTGAGCATCTGCAGGATGTGCGAATCGTCGTCAACACAGATGACCGCGTAGCGTAGTTTTTCCATAGGTTATTTCTTAAATGAAATTGTAAAAGTAGTTAATAATTCATTGGAATTTAACGAAATAGAGGCGTCATGTTCATCGAGTATATTCTTCACAATGTTCAATCCTAGGCCTGTTCCGTTTTTCGCGGATTTTGTGGTGTAGAATTTTTCAAAAATTCTTGCCTGAACCTCCTTTGAAATCATTGGTCCATTGTTTTCTAGGTGAATAGATATTGTTTTGCTTGTTTCTGATGAATAGATACGGAGTAAGCCCCTGCTCTCATTGTCCTCCATGGATTCTAAGCCATTCTTGATGATGTTGGACCACAACTGAAACAGTTTAATGTCATGGGCGTGAACGGTCAAGTTTCGATCGACCTCAAATTGCAATTCTGTATTTCGACGAATCTCGTAATCAAAGACACTGATTACAGTTGCAATATTTTGGTACAGATTAACGGGGCCTTTGGTGCCATGTTGGTGGTCCTTAATAAATGTTCGAAGTCCTTGAATTACTTTTGTTGCGCGCTCATTTGAAATGGAAATCGCGTTGATGAAATTGCGAATCATCGAAGTGTGATAGATCAGATTGATGAAGTGTGAGGAATTTTCACTTTCGATAATTTGATGGATCAACTCGGGTTCTTCAATAGAAATACGCGCTTTGACAAGTCCTTCAGCGATTTCGTGTTGTTTGTTCTCGCTCAAAGATGGGTATATTTCACTCAGAAAGTTGAGGGTAGAAGTTACCTCGCGACGTTGTTGCATACCGCCGATGAATAGTTCAACTTTTTTTGTTTCTGCTCTTGACCATGCAAAGTGGATTTGTTGATCTGAACAAAACTCTATGGTATCGTTAAATAGTCGTTCAAACGTGTATTGAATGCTTTCTGCGCCACTTTTAATTGCTCCAAGTGGTGTGTTCAAATCGTGTGCGATTCCACTGGCAATTTCCCCAAGTGTAACCAGTTTTTCTTGGTCGGTAATAGATTTCGCCAGCTCAAGGTTCTTTTTCGTTTCTTCAATCACGCGAGTCTCAAGTTCGCTATTGATGATTTCAATCTGCTTTTTGGCTGTTTCAATTTGTTGAATATAGTCCGTACGGTTTTTCACATTCACCAACATTTGAGCATACAATTGTAAGAGCATCTGCTCATCATCAGTGAACCGACGAATGGAGCGTACGGAATCGAATCCAACGAAACCAAGACAATTTTCACGGTCCATCATTGGCAGAGCCAATAGGCTCTGTATATCTTGAGATTCGATGAGTTCTCTAAACTTTCCTT
Source organism: Crocinitomicaceae bacterium (assembly GCA_044353545.1). Lineage (GTDB taxonomy): Bacteria > Bacteroidota > Bacteroidia > Flavobacteriales_D > Crocinitomicaceae > M0103. The sequence continues at coordinate 4,447 of JBILBT010000133.1, forward strand.
TTGGAAGCTCCTTGACATTAGGCACAATAATCGCCATTCCTTCACTATGTGTCTTGACCCAAACAGGAACTTCACTGAAAGGAATGTTTTGAAGAACTTCAAGTTGAGGTTCAATTCCTTCATTACACCATTCGTAAGTATTTGAAGTAGTTTGAGATAAATAATCGTAATTAAAAATATAAACGCGATCTACATTCACATATTCTCCAATTTGCTTCAATGAATCATTGATTGCATTTTGAGTTTGGTTTATAGGAAGGTTAATGTACTTTGATGAAATCTCCATCAAAAGGTTCTGGAACAGGGATTTTGCATTAAGCTCTTTTTCGGCCAAAAGCTTTTCTTCCATTTCACGTTGAAGGTTTAGCTCAGCATGCTTTTGTTCTGTAATGTCGATAAGCGTACCTTCTAAAAATTCTTCACCTGTTGGCGCAATGCGGTAACTGATGTTGATTAAGAGCCATAAATCATTCCCATATCGGTCGATATTCAAAAGGACATGGTTTCTTAGGCTGCCTTCTTTTTTCAATAAAGTGATGAACTCATTTCGGGTTTCGGCACTTTTGAAAAATGAGGTTGAACGCACGTTCTGGAGTTCGTCCACGGAGTCAAATCCGTGAATTTTGGCATAGGCCGGGTTGATGTCATAAATTTCACCATTCATACCCGTTCGGAATACGCCCGCCATGTTGTTCTCAAACAATGAGCGATAGCGTTCTTCTGCAATTACTTTATCGGTGACATCTACCCCATAGCCAATTAAGAACCTAATATCTCCTTTTTCATCGTACACAGGGCCCATTTTTCGTCGAACAATATTTCGGTTTCCATCGGGCAATTTGAAATCATCTTCCCAAACGACGAACTCTCCCCCTTCAATAATTTTAATGAACAAATCTCGTCGTTGAATGGCGAGATCATTCGGAATTCCTTTGAGTTTACAGTAATCAAAATCATCCTTTCCAATCATGTAAGCCCGGATTTCAGGGTTTTTGATGCCTTGAGGATTGACGAACAAATATTTGTGGTTTGTATCAAACACCGCAATATCTGAAGGGATGTTGTTCAAGACATGTTCATAGAAGTTCTTTTGGTCTTCTAGTTTTTTGGTCAGTCCAATGAGCTCCTTTTCTGTAGATTGTACCATTTCGATGAAGCTAGTAATCTCATTGGCGTATAGATTTACATACTGATATTCCTCAACATAGCGCAGTGTGATTGAATAATGGCGGTTATTTCGATGGAACATTTTCAATCGACTTTTGTCTTTTTTCTCGATTAACAAATGAATCAAGCCATTGAGTTCTTCGTCATGAATCCGGTTTTCGTCTATCGAGAAGTCATTCAAAAAGTATTTTTTTGCTGACTCATTGTTGAACAAAATATCTCCATCTATGGTCATTCGCAAAACTGGATGCGGATTTTCCATGGGGAAACGGGAGAGAATGTCAATGTCTTTTCGCGCCGCTTCTAGTTTTTTATTCTTCTCGACCATTCGATCCATGAGTTCACGCGATTCATTCAATGATCGTTCACCGGTGTTTTGGAGGAAAAGAAATTCAGCGATGTAATCGTGTTGGGCAAAATCATTGATGGTCAAATGGTAGTTGTCCAGCGGAAACTTTACATTGAGCAGCGGCATAGCGGAGATGACCAAGCGATTGCCTATTTCAGAAATGGAACATTTGTAGCGCTGGACTCCATCCAATGTGTTGAAGAATACCATTCTGTTGCGGCGACTTTTGGCATCTCTGAAGTCACTTAACGGAATATGTCGTTCAAAAAAGAAGAAGGAGTCGAAAGCCATTCCTTGTTCCATGGATGGTACCGATTTTTTAAAGCTGCGGCCAAAATAATCAATCGTTCCAGCGTCGTTGACCACCAAATAGAATGGGTTGTTGAGTTCTAGCGATTCCAACATCAAGCCATATTTCTCGTCTAAATCGCGATTGTTGCGTCTTAGTTCTATGAGCTTGACAACATTTTTAGCAACAATTTTTAAGGATTTCAGTTGTGCTTCGCTCAGCTCTCGCGGTTCCTTGTCGATGACACAAAGTGTTCCTAGAGCGAATTCATCGGTATCCACGATGGGAACCCCCGCGTAGAACACAAAATTTGCTTCTCCCGAAACAAAAGGATTGTCTGCAAAACGCTCATCAGAATGAGCATTCGAAACAATCATTGTTTCTGAAGGGGTATTGATGGCGTGTGCACAAAATGAAAAGTCTCGCGGCGTTTCGTTCACAGTGAAACCATGCTTTGACTTAAACCATTGTCTGTGCTCATCAATGAGCGAAATTGCTGCAATGGGCGTTCCGCAAATTTGCGCGGCCAATTCAGTAAGTTCATCAAATTCCTCCTCCGAAAGTGTATCAAGTAGATGATAACTCTTCAACGCAGCAATGCGCTCTGATTCATTGAAGGGTATTTCTGGCGTAATCATTATAAGGTTTCCCATGTAATTGAGAACACATGACAGTCATCCGTGTTTTCACGTACATGAATTTGTTCAATGGTCACTGAGAGATTAAATCGTTTTGCCAGTCCTTTAATGAGACCATAAACCATTGGGACCATTCCTTCGCGGTGCGATCGGTATTCCAGTTCGATGGAGTTGGCTGTTTCATTGCGCGTAGAAAATTGTGGCGGCATCAATCCGGGCATCAAGTTGTTGATGCGGTAATGCAACATGTCGAGATTGTCCAAAAACTCAACAAAGGTGTCTCCCGTCAAGGACATCAAGTCGCCGTAACCCTCGTCTGCAGTATAAAGGATCCAGTATTCGCCAAAGGCTTCTAAGATGTCTGCCGCATCGGCCCTTAGAATTTCGGAGGCGTGGCGGACCAATGAATAGGTAAGGGCATCCGGATAGGGATTCATCCCAACGAAATCCTCGTCGTAAAAGTCCGCACGGCGACAAATCTCTTTCCAAATTTCCTCTCCGTGATTGGTCAACACCAAGTCTTTTATTGCTTTATTTACTAGTCCGTACATGTGCGCGCATCTTAATTTCTGCCAAAACCACTCGAAATTACAATGAAATATCGCTACAGCCAAACATTTCGCGCAATCCAAGCGTGTTTCTGTACTTTTGTACCGTTGTCCAGTCATTCTTACCAGAAGAACTTAAATCAAGGATATGAGCACGCAAGAAGATATACCTGCTGAACACGATCCGTTTTTGGCCTTGCGGTACCGCGAGTTTAACTTCTTTTTGGCGAATAAATTTTTCCTTACGCTCGGCATTCAAATGCAGAATGTCATCGTTGGTTGGCAAGTGTACGAATGGACACATGACGTCATGGCGCTTGGTTTAATCGGCCTTGCTGAAGCAATCCCCTTCATCGTTACCTCGCTTTTTTCGGGTCATGTTGCAGACAATTACAACCGAAAAAAAATCATTTTGCTGTTCACGGGATTGTTTGTGCTCATGACAGTAGGATTGTTGTTTCTGTCCATGCATGCGCAAGCGGTTTTTGAATCGTATGGCACCTTGCCCATCTATGCAGCAATATGTTTGGTTGGTGTGATTCGTGGATTCTTATCCGCTGCTTTTCCGACGATTCTTGCGCAAATTGTACCACGAAAGGCCTACGGAAATGCAGCCACTTGGAACAGTTCAATTTGGCACATTGCTTCAGTCATCGGTCCTGCAATGGCGGGTTTATTGATTGCTTTGGGTTATTCAACGGCTTACTTCATTGATTTATTTTTCATTGTATTATCCTTTG
>JBILBT010000134.1:0-8173 GCA_044353545.1 Crocinitomicaceae bacterium
ACGTGACGAACAAATCGCTTTGTTTGCTGAAAATGCAGACATACACCGCGGATTGTCGGCGGTTGAACACCTCTTGTCGGTAGCATCCTCCATCGATTCAATGATTGTTGGCGAACGAGAAATCATCACACAGGTGCGGAATGCCTTTGATTTGTGTAAGAAAAATGGCTTAACGGGAGATTTCATTCGCATCTTGTTGCGTCACACCATAGAAACAGCAAAAAGAGTCTATACCGAAACAACCATTGCAACAAAACCGGTTTCGGTGGTTTCCTTGGCGTATCATAAGCTGCGCGACTTGAATATTTCGTTGGATGCACGCTTCTTGATTATCGGTGCCGGAGTAACCAATACCAACATGAGTAAGTTTTTGAAGAAACATGGCTTTAAGAAGTTCGTGGTCTTCAACCGTACTTTGGCGAAAGCGGAACAACTTGCTCAAGATCTCGACGGACGCGCAATGCCATTGTCAGCCCTAGAAAATTATACCGAAGGATTTGATGTCATCATTGCCTGCACAGGTGCCGATGCTCACATCATTACACCAGAAGTCTATTCATCGCTATTGGCGGGTGAAACCAATCGAAAGGTCGTGATTGACATTGCCTTGCCGCAAGACTTACATCCGAGCATTCTTGAGCAACATCCTGTCAATCATATTTCTGTTGAAGTGTTGCAAAAGATTTCCAACGAAAATTTGAAAGAACGCTCGAAGGAAATCATTCATGTTGAAGAAATCATTCACGAGGCACTGATTGAATTTCGCCGCATCGAAAAAAATCGTGCTGTAGAAGTGGCGATGCGTGGAGTGCCCGAAAAGGTGAAAGAAATTAAGTCTAATGCGTTGAATCAAGTATTTAAGCACGACATTGAATCGATGGATCCGCAGTCTAAAGAAACCCTAGAAAAGGTAATGGACTACATAGAAAAAAAATACATAAGCATGCCGATGATCATGGCAAAAGAAATCCTCTTAAAAAACAACTAATGCAGCACATCCGAATTGGTTCTCGCGGCAGTGATCTTGCCCTTTGGCAAGCGAATCATGTGCGTAAACAGCTAGAGAACCTGGGATGTTCTGTAGATATCACCGTCATTAAAACACAGGGCGATGCCATACAGCACTTGAGTTTTGACAAACTCGAAGGCAAAGGATTTTTCACCAAAGAAATAGAGCAAGCGCTATTGACCAACCAAGTGGATTTAGCGGTGCACTCGCACAAAGACTTAGAAACAACACCACCTGAAGAACTTGTGATTGCATGCGTCTCAGAACGTGAAGATCCATCAGACCTACTGCTCATTGCCAAATCAGCTGTTGATCCTACGCAACATTGGGGACTGAAAGATGGAGCCATTGTTGGCACCTCATCAGCCCGTCGAAAATCGCAAGTGGTGCGTTACCGAGATGATGTGGAGATCCGCGATTTGAGAGGCAATGTTCCTACGCGCATTCAAAAGTTACGCGACGGCGGATACGATGCCATCTTGTTGGCTAAAGCCGGGGTTGACCGTCTACAGATCGACCTCAGTGAGTTTCATGTCCACGTACTTGACCCTGAAGAATTTGTCCCAGCGCCCGCACAAGGTGTTTTGGCCTTACAAATCCGGAAAAGCGATCAATCCTTGTTCGAGATTCTACAGGAGATGAATCACCCTGAGGTGCAAAAACGCATCGCAGTAGAGCGCAAAGTCTTGAACCTAATGGACGGAGGATGTCAATTGCCACTTGGCGTGTATTGCACACCCGAGCATGCCGTTTATGTTTCACATGCCACCAATTGGGAAGACGGTGCAGACTGGTACGAGTACCTCACCGAAGAATTGGATGGATTGGCAGAAATGATTGCCGAAGACTTGAAGTCGACCAGCAATGAAGCCCTTGATCAGTAGTCTTTTCATTTCAAAAAACGCAGACGAACTGCCTTTGCTTCGCCAGTTTTGCGCGGAGCAGCATATCACATTGGATGCACAATCCCTCTTGCAATTTGAAGGAGCTCCTTTCGTTGTTCAGCATCCTTTTGATGTTGTTTTCTTTTCGAGTATTCGCGCAGCAGAATTCTTTTTTGAGCAGTCCACGGTCGGCCATGCCGACATTGCCTGTGTTGGTCAAAAAACGGCGCAAAAACTTGAGGCTTTAGGTCATATACCGACATTTGTTGGACATCAATCCGGCAATCCATCTCAAGTCGCTTTGGACTTTTGCGCTTATGTTGGCAAACGCCGCGTGTTGATTCCTTGTTCTGACATCAGTGCACGCACCATCGCGAAAGCACTTTCTACCGGTCAAGTTGAAGAAGTTGTGGTGTACCGCACCATTGCCAAATCAGTCGATGTTTCTGCCTGCGATGTTTACGTCTTTACAAGTCCTTCATCTGTTGATGCCTTTCTTCTACTAAATGAAAAACCCATAGGAAAAGTCATTGCCTGGGGAGATACTACAGCAGCGCGGATGAATGTATTGGGGATTGAGGTTTTGAAGGTTTTGAAGACCGCTTCGGAAGAAGAGTTGGTGGAGGTAATTTCTTCGCTTTTGGTTTAGCCCGAAATCCTCCCCCCCGATTAAATAGAGCGAGAGCGGAGAGCGAGAGCGGATTCAACTTTACTTTGAATTACATCCCAGCTAAACCGTTCCTCCCCCCTTCCCCCCTCACCGAGTGCCTGTCCCGCAAAGCGGGAGGGAAACAAATCGTACCTCAACCTAAAATCCTTATTAAGTGTATTATTCTCCAAGAGAAGTGGGTGTCTATTTCCCCCTCGGTGAGGGGGATTAAGGGGGAGGAGATCCCTCCCCAGCCTTCAGCACCCCAATCGCATACATCAATCGTTCATGCACCTCTGGAAATCGATTCAGTACCACGCCTTCTTCAAACCGAAGCATGGTATAACCCAAGCTGATCAAACGATTTTGGCGGTACTCGTCGTAGTCGGGTTTGGAGTAATGTGAATTGCCGTCGATCTCAATGATTAACTTCAGCTCTGCACAAAAGAAGTCAACGATAAACCGATCGATGGGGCGTTGTCGTTTGAATTTTACCCCCAGCTGATTTCGCCGCAAGGCTGCTTTCCAGATGTATTTTTCTGCGCGGGAAACGGTTTCGTTTCGCAGTTCATGGGCATACTCACGAAGAGTTTTGTTGTAGTGATTGTTCATGGTGGTTTCAGTTAGTCGATAGAAGTTACGGTAGATTTCTGAGGTTGGGAAATTTGGTGCTTATTTCTTTTTGAATGTTCCTCCCCCCTTCCCCCCTCACCGAGGGGGAAACAAATCGTACCTCAACCTAAAATCCTTATTAAGTGTATTATTCTCCAAGAGAAGTGGGTGTCTATTTCCCCCTCGGTGAGGGGGATTAAGGGGGAGGAATTGTAATCAACAATAATATCCTACCTCCTGAACACCACAACCCTTTCCAACAACTCCTGCGCTTGGTGGTTTCAATTAGTAGCTAGAAGTTACGTTAGTTTTTTGAACTCTCCACCATTGCGTATCTTCTCGAAATGCCGTAACTTCTTGTTTCAATAATAAATGTTCCCCATGTGGGAACAATGAAAAAATTATCCTATATTTGATTTAACGTGAAGAACATCATCGCACTAAAAACATTAAAAACACATTGGGAGCAAGTCGGCAGGGAAGATTCATGCGAACCTTTGAAGGCATGGTACCATGAGGTGAAACACGCCGCTTGGAAAAATCCCAACGAATTGAAAGACTTTTATCGGAGTGCAAGCATCATCGGCGGAAATCGTGTGGTGTTTAATATTTGCGGAAATAAGTACAGGTTGGTGGTGCGCATCAACTATGAAGCACAATGGGTGTTTGTCCGATTTATTGGAACACATTCGGAATACGACAAGATTGACGCAACACGCATTTAGTTACGAAAGGACAAAAAAGATGAAATTGAAATTGATAAAAACAGAGGAGGAATATGCATTAGCGCTGGCTCAAATGGAGGGACTGTTTGATGTCACTCCTGATTCAGATCAGTTTGACGAGGCAGAACTACTGATGTTTCTAATCCGAACCTACGAGGATCAACACTATACCATCCAGACGCCCGATCCCATCGAGGCCATCAAGTTCCGCATGGAGCAAATGGGAATGAAACGTACCGACATGACCAAATACTTCGGAACACGAGGCAGAGTCACTGAAATCCTTAATCGTCAACGCGTACTTTCTCTTGCGATGATTAAAAAATTACACAAAGAATTTGGTATTCCGGCGGAATCATTATTGGCCTAAGATTCTCTAAAATTTTTAATTTAAAAACTTTGGGAATAAGACGGTTTGTAATTATCCTTCCCCTTTGGCCCATCGACATCGTTCCTTTCCGGAAAGACTTGCTCGAGGGGAGACAAAAAATGAAAGGGTATATTACCTCACCACCAATGGCAACACTTTGCCACCTACCCCATCGCTAATGCGCAATTGGTAAACACCACTCGCCAGGTTTGTCAATGGGATAGTTACAATGTTGACTCCCGCAGCTCCGTTGATGGTCGACTGTGAGATCACTTTTCCACTCAAATCGCAAACGTCCACTGACAAACGTGCCGCAGAAGGCAAGGTGAAGCGCAAATTGGCTTCGTTTTCTGCTGGGTTTGGATAAAGAGAAAGTTCTGCTAGCCCCATTTCATTTGTCAACCCTAATACCAAATCATCGGACGGCCCACCAGGATAAATGTTGATGTCGTCAATGAAGAAGTTGTTTCCATTGTTTCCTTCAAAACGGAACTTAAATCTGAAATTCTCTACGAAATAGTCTGAAGTGATGTTGGTCATGTGGACTGTAACCCAATCGCTCGAAAATGTTGGTGTCCATTGAGATGTTGCGACAAAAGGGGATAAATTGTCTCCATGTATGGTTCTTCTTTGGACCCAATCGTCTCCGCAGTTTTTGCTAATGTACACCTTCAACCATTCATCGTTGGACAGGTTGCGCTTGCGGTAGGCATAGCGAAAACTTAAGGTTACAGTGCCTGTTGACGGAATGGAAGATAGATCAACGGATGATGAAATCAACTCATCGACATTGCTTCCCGATTGATTGAAATTCAACAAATGTGTAGATTGATTTCCTGTAAATGCCGCACCTGGTTCGATTTCAAATCCATTGTTTCCTCCTGGATTGTTGATGGTCCAAAATGGTTCATTTGCAAGGTCGGTAATGGATTCAAATCCTTCCCAGAATGGCAATCCTTGTGGATTAGGAAGCACCGTGATGAAAGAAGTTTTCTCTTCTGTAGCGTTGTTCGTTCCATCGCTGACAGTCAAGGCAACGGTATATGCACCTGAGCTGTAGAAGCGAATGGCTGGATTTTGTGTTGTGCTTGTGGATCCCTCGCAAAAGTCCCAATCTACACCTTGAATCCCTGGTGTAACACTCCAGCTCCAAGAACTTGGGTTGTGGAAACTTCGGTCATTGAAAAGTACGGAGTCCCCAGGACACATGCTTGTTCTTGAGGCATCAAAATCCGATTTACATAGAATTTGTGGATTGTTGATCCCTGTGGCGATAATGTTCGCTGGGGTGATCATTGCTGCCATAAAATTGATATCGATGAAGTTCTGTGACATGACGCCCACTTGATCTATCGAAAACATGTTTTGACAGGAGTTGTAGCTCATGTAGTTTTCAATTTGATCGAGTGCATCGAAGCCATAGGTATCATTGAAGGGTACATCATTGCATGAATTAAGTGCCGTCTGACAACCCCAATAGGATTGCTGCTGCGGAGGTGTATCACAACAGTAGTCACCGGCTTGATTGCAGTCGTCGGTATGACAGCCATCAGATCCATTCCATCCCGCATCAAAGATGTGTTGTAAGCCAAGTAAATGCCCCATTTCGTGGGTTAAAGTTCGGCCATCAGCAAAGGATGCCGTTTCAATCGTCCCAAATGAGTCATGACGCATCAATATCCCATAATTTTCTCCATTCGGGAAATACGGCAGGTATGCATAGCCAAGGATAATTCCCGTTCCTCCTCCTGCGATGGAGTTCACTACCCAGATGTTGATGTATTTGTCCATCGGCCATTGATCCGAGCCACCATTTACATCGAATTTACACGCGTCATCAGCGTTGTATGTGAGTCCCGGTGCATTAACGCGCAAGATACCATTGGTACAATTGCCGTCGGGATCAATCTGTGCTAAGCGAAATTTCACATCCATCATCCCACCCTGCGGTGCAAAGGGCGCTGTGGGTGTATTTCGCGTCATTGCAGCATCTACATTTTGACGGTTGTAATCTGTGTTTAACACCGCTATGGCATCAAGCACTTGTTCATCAGAAATGTTTCCGATCCCATTGTCGTGAATGATATGCACCACAACTGGAATATACATCGTTGACTTGGTCAATTCTCCCGAACCACTGGCTGCATTCGACAAACCTTGGTGCATGCGTTGCTGAAAATCTGGGTATTGGGCTTTTAACTGTTGAAGAATTTGATCTGTTCCACACGTGGGGTGTTGCTGTGCGAAGCCAACATTTACGACGAAAATAATCAATAGAATTCCAAAATATCTCATGTTGTATTCATTAAAAAAGGGCCTTCTTTCGAAGACCCTTCATGTCAATTTATCTTTTTTATTTCACTACAAACTGCATTGTTTGTTGCACATCTCCAAGTGTCAATGTCATAAAATAACTTCCCGATGCCAAATCTTTTACAGACATCATAGCTATGTTAGCTCCAGAGGCTGCGTTGATTGCTTCTGTGCGAATCACTTTTCCTGCAACATCTCTCAATTGAATTGTCGCTTTTTCAGCATTAAAAGCCGTAAATTGAATGTTCAATTCATTGTCTGTAGGATTCGGGTAGAGCGATAAGTCTTGAATCAAACCAACTTCAGCCAATCCTGCAGACACTAAATTGTCAGAAGGCCCACCTTGATAGATATTGATATCATCCAAATAGAAATTGTTTCCGCCGTTTCCTTCAAAACGGAATTTGTAACGGAAGTTGTCTACCCATTGGTCGCTGAAGATATTGATCATGTGAACTGTTGCCCAATCTGATGCTGTGGTAGGTTTCCATGATGACGTGCTCGTCAACGGTGACAAAGAACTTCCGCCCAAAGTTTTACGCTGCAACCATGTTCCTCCGCAGTCATTCGTGATGAATACCTTCAACCATTCGTTGTCAGCAGTCGTTTTCTTGCGATAAGCATAGCGGAAACTTAGCGTTACCGAACCAACAACATTTGAAAGATCAACAGGAGAGGAAATCAACTCATCGATGTTTGATCCTGTTTGACCGAAGTTCACCACTTTCGCGCATTTCGCACCTGAATGGCTTGTTGTAGATTCGATTGTCCAAGCGTTATTGTTGTTCGGATTGTACACCTCCCAGCTTTCGATACCAGCCAATGTTGTATATGATTCAAACCCTTCCAAGAATGGCAACGAAGCCGATGCGGGCAATACACGCACAAAACTTGTTTTCGTTTCAGAGTCGGATGAGCCTCCGTCTGTAGCAGTAAGTGTTACGGTATAAAGACCCGGCGTCGTGTAAGTCACTACTGGATTCTGTGCTGTTGATGTCGCTGGAGTACCACCTTGGAAAGTCCAAGTCCAACCTGTCACGACATTGTAAGAATCATCTGCGAATTCGATTGAATCGCCCACACATACCGAGGTTTTGTTGGATGTAAATTCAGCTTTACACAACACAACTGGGGCATTTGCACCCGTCGCGGTGAGGTTTGCTGTTGTCCACAATTTGTTTCTACCACCGGTATTACCTGTACACGCGTTCCGCATGCGAGTTACCTGACCTTGAGTAAACATTTTTGAGCAGTACGAGTAATCCATGTAGTTTTCTACGTTATCTCGAACATCGTACGTCCAATAAGAATTGATTGAATTGCATGTATTTGCCGTCAACAAGCATGAGGTTACCCCGATGCAGTTTGGTGTATCTGTTACCGCATCGTCTGTACTACAACTTGACGCGTTTCCTGGGTTGTTGTTTCCTCCCCACGTGTGATCGAGGTTAAGCCAGTGACCAACTTCATGAGTAACTGCGCGGCTAGTTCCTGTTGAACCTGTTCCGATTGCACCTACATAATCGTGAAGAATCCAGATTCCATTGTACATCGATTCACCGCCAAATCCAGCAGCAAATGGCTTCATGGTATATCCTGCAGCGCCACCAA
>JBILBT010000135.1:0-8093 GCA_044353545.1 Crocinitomicaceae bacterium
TACAAGGAACATTTTCGGGGAGAACGTTTGTCGGATGAAGAAGCCACTGAGGCAATGTTGAAATTTCCGAAACTTATTGAGCGACCTGTCGTAGTAAAGGACGGAAAAGCCGTTGTTGCAAGACCAAGCGAACGTATCGAGGAATTGTTTTAATTGCATTTTAGGATTTTTAAATCCCATATATTTTTAAAGAACTTTGCAGCCCTTTAGCACCAAATGAGAACGAAGTATTTTGACCTGATTGACCAGACCTTTGATTTTCCGCAGAATGAATTTCATTTGCGTGAAGATCATTTATTCTTCCATGGAATCGATTTGATGCGATTGATTGAAGATTATGGTACCCCCTTGAAATTTAATTATCTGCCGCAGATTTCAAACAACATTCAACGGGCAAAAGGGTGGTTCCGTGAGGCAATTAGTAACTTGGGTTATTCTGGGAACTATTACTATTCCTATTGCACAAAGAGCAATCACTTTTCATTTGTATTGGATGAAGTGTTGAAGAATGATGTGCACATTGAAACATCTTCAGCGTTCGACATTGACATTGTACGAAATCTTTATAGTTCAGGCAAGCTTCCGGATGGTAAATATGTGATCTGCAACGGTTTTAAGCCAAAGCAATACTTGGAAAACATTGCCACATTGATCAATGAGGGGAATTTGCGTGTTATACCTGTGGTGGACAATACCAACGAATTGGTTGAGTTGCTCTCCATGACGGATAAGGAAATCAGCATTGGTATACGCATCGCATCCGAGGAGGAGCCTAAATTCGAATTTTATACCTCCCGACTTGGGATTCGTTACCGTGAAATTGTTCCCTTTTACAAAGCAATTGTAAAGGATAACCCTCGCGTGAAGATTAAAATGCTGCACTTCTTTATCAACACGGGAATCAACGATACGGCCTACTATTGGAACGAGTTGACTAAATGTTTGCGCATATACAGTGATTTAAAGAAAATTTGCCCTGAACTCGATTCATTGAACATCGGCGGAGGATTTCCAATTAAAAAATCATTGGCCTTTGATTTCGATTATGCCTATATGGTTCGTGAAATCTTGACACAAGTACAGCGGGTTTGCACAGACAACGAGATTCCAGAACCAAATATTTTCACAGAGTTCGGGTCATTTACGGTAGGGGAAAGTGGAGGTGCAATTTTTAGTGTACTTCATCAAAAGCAACAGAACGACAGAGAAAAATGGAATATGATTGATTCGTCATTCATGACCAATCTCCCCGACACCTGGGCCATCAATCAACGCTTTATCATGCTGCCTGTCAATCGATGGAATGACGATTATGAAAGGGTATTGCTTGGAGGTTTGACCTGCGACAGCGACGATTACTACAATTCAGAACAGCATTCAAACGCCATTTACTTACCGAAATTTGACCGCAGCAAACCCTTGTACCTTGGGTTTTTTAATACGGGTGCGTATCAGGAAACAATTGGTGGATTTGGTGGATTGAAGCACTGTTTGATTCCAGAGCCAAAACACATCTTGATCCAAAGAGATGAAAACGGAAAATTACAGACCCAGCTTTTTAGTGAAGAACAAACCGCCGCAGATTACCTGAAAATTTTAGGCTATTGATTATAACGATTTATTTATCAAATAACTAGTCAAGTTCCAAGGTAATATTGAACTAAATGACTATTTTTGTGCTCCGAACGAGCATTATTGTTCGCTATCAGACCAAAGATGAAACTTGATAAAATTTTCCTAAAGAGTAATTCACGATTCTCACAAGAGCTAACTGCATGGGCAGGAGATCTTAATCTTCTTGTGGATGAATTTGCTGAAAAGGGCGAAGATGCCTTAGACGGAATCGATGGATTGGTCATCTTTAGTGAAAATCAAACTGTGGACAAGGATCTTTTGGAGTTGAGAGAGAAATTTGATGGTCAACAAAAACCAGTACACAAAATTGATATCAATGGCACCTTGATGGTGGGGGTGTCAAACCTCGACCTTTGGATTGAACGTAACCGTTGCAAAAAAGTCCTTTTTGTTGGTAGCGATTCTCTTGTGAGTAACACAAACTTGGAAAGATACCTGCTTAGTTTGAAGTAAACTTGGCTCAATTACGAGTTATGAGTTACGAATCATTGTTGTCCGATAAAATCCACCTTCATGTTTTATCTAAATTGCACAGTGTACATTGGGTCGTTTTGAATTATATTCAGGTTTTGTTCGCTCACCTCCGCTGGGGAAAAGCCGCTGGGGCGGAATATCAAAAGCGAATTTCACTGAACTGCTCTAGTATTGACACCTGCGTTATAGCTTAGAAAGCATGTATAAACCACCCCTCGCCCCTCCACGAGGGGATTTTTATTTTTTTCTTGCTGAATGTCAACTCACCAAACATTCATAATTCGTAACCATTGTTGTCCTACTAAATCCACCTTCATGTTATGTCCAATCGGTATTACTCTGGTTTATGGGCCAAAGGTCTGAAATATCGAACTTTTTGAGGGATTTACAAGAGATTGGTGAAGTGTGAGGTTGAGTGTGAGAGCGAAGAAAAACTAGAGTGGACCCCATCGGGGTCGAATCTCTGTAACCATAAGCCTTCCCGAAAAGCCAATGACCCCATCGGGGTCAAACAGTTTAAATACTAAATCGCGTAAAATAAAAACCACCCTCTTACTTTAAAATCACTTCTTATAATCAATGATTTCATTGGTTTCAAGAAGTGCAGTAAATTTTTATCAGACAACAATGGTTACGAATTACTAATTACGAATAAGGTGATTAAACCATCAGCCTTCGAAGAATGGTCAAGTCTTGTCATCTTAAAATCTTAATATCTTGAATTCCATTTGTCCTATAGCACAGCGGGTCTTTTGTCCTTTTGTCTGGGACTAAATGAAATTTTCTCAGTAACTTTCCGTTTCGACAAAATGATTATGCTTCGAAGTATTGTATTCATCCTTTTGATTTTGCCACTGTCAGTGCTTGGACAGCAGCAAAACTTCCGTTCTAAATCAGAGCTGGGAGTGATGTTGGGCGGGTCATTTTATACGGGTGATCTCAATCAGTTTCGCTTGTTTTATAACACACATGTTGCCGGTGGTTTGGTCTATCGCTACAACATCCATTCACGTTTAAGCTTCCGGGCAAATGTCCTGTATGGAACAGTATCGGCTTCAGATGCAGATGCCAAACTTTCGCTGCTGGTCAACCGCAATTTGAGCTTTCAATCAAATATTTATGAAGTTGCTGCTGGGGTGGAATTTAGTTATTTCCCCTTTAAGTTAGGCAGTGATAAATATAAAGGTACGGCTTACTTATTGGCTGAAATCGGTCTTTTCCACATGAATCCTAAAGCGATGTACAACGGTGATTGGGTGGAACTTCAACCACTGGGTACTGAAGGACAAGGGTCTTCGCTTTCCTCGAAACGAAATTACAGTCTTACCCAGTTATCGATTCCCTTAGGCGTGGGTTGTAAGTTGTCCTTGGGAAAGCGCGCGTCTCTGAGTTTAGAATATGGCATTCGCAAAACATTTACGGATTACATCGATGACGTTAAAGCCAATACCTTTGTCGATCGAGGTGCACTTGAACAAGAAAACGGGAGTGTTGCAGCTGCCCTGGCCAACCGAAACATCAATGGCGATGACTATGGGAAACGAGGAAACGCAGTCACGAAAGACTGGTACACATTCTTCGGTGCGATGTTAACCTTCAGAATCGGAAAACCCAACCTGTGCCCGATGAACATGTAACTTTTATTAGTTACGAGTTACGAATTACAAGTTACGAATAACTTTCATTAACTAGTCATTAGTAACTAGTCATTAGTAACCAGTCATTAGTAACTAGTCATTAGTAACTTTAAACTCGTAACTAAATCAATGTCCGTGTCCTTCGTGGCTATTGTCTAGGTTCACGATTTCAATATCGAACACCAAGTCAGCATAGGGAGGAATAGCACCTGGACGCCCCATTTTACCGTAAGCCTGGAAGTAAGGGATAATCAATTTTGCCTTACCACCTTTTCCAAGCATGGCCAAGCCTTCTTCAAATCCTGGGATCATCTTCTGATCAAGGTACGTAAAATCCATAGGTGTTCCGCGGTCGTACGATGCGTCGAATTGTTTGCCATCAGCGCGGAATGTACCGCGATAATGAACGGACAAATGTGTTCCTTTGACAGGCTTATCGCCGATGCCCGGATTTTCAATGATGTAAACCAATCCTGATGGAGACAATTGCGCATTTGGATAGGTCTTTTTTACTTCTTGAAACATGAAGTTTTTGTATTCTTCTTCGCTCATTGCAGCAATCTTTTTGAGCTCTTCAGCACGCGCTAGTTCAACAGCCATCAATTTGTTGTAAGATGCCATGAATGCTTTAGAAGCATCCCATTTTTTTGCATCTTTTCCTATACGGATGATTTTAACTGTAGTCATTACATCATCTTGTGTAATGGCGTTTACCACATCTTGACCTTGAATGACATGACCAAAAACAGTGTGTTTACCATCTAGCCAAGGTGTTTCTTTGTGGGTGATAAAGAACTGACTGCCATTTGTTGCAGGACCAGAATTGGCCATAGATAATATTCCAGGACCAGAATGCTTTAGGTCTGGATGAATTTCATCGGGAAAACGGTGCTTTGGACCTCCAGAACCTACTCCGTCTGGATCACCACCTTGAATCATGAAGTCCGCTATGACACGGTGAAACTTCAAACCATTGTAAAAGGGTGTAGTGTACTTTAGCGTATCGAAAATCGTCAGTTTACCTTCTGCCAAACCTACGAAACTTGCTACGGTCATTGGGGTTTTTTGGTATTCCAATACACACAGAATAACGCCTTTTGTGGTGTTGAATTCCGCATAAATTCCAGGTTCCATTTTTGGTTTCTTTTCTTTCCCAGCCATTGTTGTTCCTGTCATTAGGACAGCTGCCAAAAGTAAAAGTGTGATGCGCATGTTTTTCATGTTCTATTTTATTTGTCTATTTAATTGCGTTTATCTATTCCCCACAACATCTTGTTTCGGATGGTGTCGAGGAAATTATTGTCTTCAAATTTAACTACATTGATCATAAATTCCGCTTTTGTGATCAATACTTCTTCACCTTGACGAATATTTTTTGAGTTTCCATCCAAACTGATGAGGTATCTGCGTTCACGACCTTCGATGCTCAATTTAATCGGCATGTGGTCAGGAACGACAACTGGACGCACATTTAAGTTGTGTGGAGCAATGGGAGTTAAAATATGAACTTGACATCCAGGAGTAATGATGGGTCCGCCACAACTTAAATTATAGGCCGTCGAACCTGTTGGAGTTGAAACAATTAATCCATCTGCCCAATAGGAATTGAGGTATTTGTTGTCCAAGGAGGCATGGACTGTAATCATGGATGCGGTATCGCGTTTCTGAATGGTTACCTCATTCAATGCAAAGTTGTCTTCTCCAAATAGGTCTTCTTCTGTCTGGACACGAAGCAATGACCGCTTTTGAAATTCAAATTTCTTCTCGCGAAATTGGTCCAAAGCGTCTTTAATCTGTTCTTTAGATATATTGGCCAAAAATCCAAGACGACCGGTGTTTATGCCGATGATGGGCACCCCCGAGTCGCGAACAAACCCCACGGTTTTTATAAATGTTCCATCTCCGCCAAGACTTATGGTTAAGTCAATACCACTTTTGAAATCGGCATGGCTAGTAAACTCATCTATTTTTTCGGAAATCCCTCCCTTGGCAACAAGCTGCTCTTTGAGTTCTTTTTCAAGCACTGGTGTCCAACCAAAGGCATTAAGCGCTTCAAATAGTTCATTGAAATAAACGATGCTTTGCTTGTTGACTTTCCTCCCGTAAATCGCGACGTTCATATCAGAATTTTAGAAATTTCATCAAGGATTCATAACGCGTTTGTATGTCGTCATCTGCCTCACTGCGTTGAAACGATGCCTTGATGACATAGTCGTAACGCTCGAAAGTTCGGATGATGCTTCCAAGTTCAACTTGATTGATTTTCAGGGTTACTTCCAGTTTTGTAGAATCTGGGCTGCTCATGATGTAAGAACTCAAGATGCGCGCGTTGTTGCTTTCAACGATTTGAGCAATTTGAGCCATGGAGTAGTCCAAGGTGTTGACTTCAAGGACAAGGATTCCTCCAATCTCCTTGATGCTTCCAGTATTTGCAATTAGGGACATCAAATGGTATACACTGGTGCAACCCAAGTAGGTTTCGTTTTCATCCAAAATAGGCATGATGCTGATGCGCAGATCCGACATTTTAGCAAGTACCTCGTAGATATGAGCTTGTCCAAAAACATAAGGCCGGGGAAGATGATCGAACAGCACATCGAGCGTTTGGTCGAGATCCATTTTATCCAATACATCCGATTCAGACAGGACGCCTACAAAATTTCCATTCTTTAGCACGGGCAGGTGAGAAACCTTAAATTCATCCATCCATCGAAGTGCCTTTTCGCCTGTATCCGTATGGGTTAGTGGAGGAATTTCTTCCGTAATCAGTTCTATTGCTCTCATTCGTGTAGCCAAAGTAGTAATTAAGTTCTGAACTTCGTATTTTTGTCCTGCCAAAAAATGTTAGGAATTATGACCAAATTGAGCGTGAACATCAACAAAATAGCAACGATTCGCAACGCGCGCGGCGGGAATACTCCCAATGTAGTGAACGTAGCAATCGATTGTGAACGCTTTGGCGCAGATGGGATTACAGTACATCCTAGACCGGATGAGCGACACATCACCAGACAAGATGTCTACGATTTGAAGGAGGTGGTAAAGACAGAATTCAACATCGAGGGCTATCCTGACGAAAGATACATGCGTTTGATTGAAGACACCATTCCCGCTCAAGCAACGCTTGTTCCTGATCCACCACATGTGCTAACGTCCAATGCGGGATGGGACACCGTGAAACACCAAGATCAGTTGTCAGAATTGGTGAAAGAATTTCGCGGCTTGGGTGTGAGAAGTTCTATTTTTGTAGACACCAATCCTGTACATATCGAATATGCAGCAAAATGTGGGGTGGATCGGATTGAATTGTACACTGGACCTTTTGCTGAAGAGTTTTCGTCAGATCCAATAAAAGCGATTGAATTGTATGTGTTTGCAGCTGAATTGGCCCGTTCACTTGGTTTGGAAGTCAACGCTGGTCATGATTTGAGCTTGGAAAACCTAAAATTTTTTAAACAATCAATTCCTTGGTTGGCCGAGGTGTCAATCGGTCATGCCTTGATTTCTGACGCCTTATATCTAGGGCTGGAAAACACCATTCAGCGCTACAAGTTGCTCTTGGAAGATTGATTCTCCTTCATGTGGATTGTGCGCTGTGGGTAGGGCACGCGGATTCCATATTCTCGGAAAAGACGATCAATTTCAAATCGGATCTCAGACTTGTAATAATTGATTTCCCAGCTTTGATCTGCCCAAAACACCAATTCCATGTCTAAGCCATTTTCCCCAAAATGAGAAAGGCGCACATCAATCGGTTGTGTTTTCCGGACCTTTGGATGTGCCAGTGCGGCTTGTTTGAGTAAGCGCGTCACTAACTCCGCATCGCAACCGTATTCAATCGTTAAGTTGATTTTGAATCGGGATAATTCAGACCCATGGCTCCAGTTTTCTACATATTCTTGGGTGAGTTTTGTGTTTGGGATGATCAGAACATTCCCATCACGCGTTTCGATTTGCGTCGTTCGAATGTTAATTTTTAAAATTTTGGCGACAAATCCCTCTGTTTTTCCATTACTCGATACCTCTACAATATCACCCACTCGGACATTCCCTTCAACCAGGAGTACTATGCCAGCAAACATGTCCTTGAATACATCTTGAAGTCCGAGTCCAAGTCCAACAAAGATTCCAAGTGATCCTGTGATCAACAACGAAAGGTCAAGCTCTAGCGCTTGTAAACTAGTAAGAAATGCGAAGATGTAAATAATGTATTTTGCAATCTGCACATACACAAATTCGGTGGCGGGGTTGAAGTCAGGTTTTCTGCGTAAACGTTTGCTGATGTATAACTTAACAACGTTCAGGATGATTCTCGCGAAAAAGAAAATCGTGATAATCGAAAGGATA
>JBILBT010000136.1:0-8046 GCA_044353545.1 Crocinitomicaceae bacterium
ACTTGGTGGAGCAGGAAGCACAGACGACTTAGAAAAGGCGCATAAAGAGGCTTTTGCAAATGGCTTAGCAGCTGGTAGTTTGTTTGTTTTTCACGGGAAGAATCGAGGGGTGTTGATTACGTATCCGAAAAGGAGTTGAAATAGATGTCAAGACGTTAAGATTTTAAGATGTCAAGACGAGAGACTTAAAAAAATTACGAATTACGAATTACGAGTTACGAGTTAATTTGATCGCTGCGCGAATTAACAGAATTTGATCCTGAAGGAATTTGACCGCTGCGCGCGCGAATTAAGAATTTGATTGCTGCGCAAATTTGAAAAGAAAACCATTAGTGTGGGACTCTCAGAATTGCCGAAGGCATCAAATTGCTAAGCATCAAATTCTGAATTGCCGAAGGCACCAAATTGCCGTAGGCATCAAATTCTAAAAAGCTCATTCACCTTCTTCATCGACAAGAACATGCGCTGACTGTCTGGTAAGGTTATGAACCCATACTTTGCATAAAAGGAACGGGCTTCCTCGTCAATGGGATCAACAATAACGGCAAATGAGGCAATCGTTTTTGCTGAATTATGGCACTTGTATAGCGCATCGATCAACAGAAACTCACCCATTCGTTTTCCTACCGCGCGTTGATCTCTGGCTAGTCTTCCGATGAGGGTTGTTGGAATGGAACGGTAAGATGACGGAAACTTCTTTTGGTATTTTTCTGGTACCGCTTCTCTTGGAATTCCACCGTTTGAAAGTGTGTAATAGCCAATCACCTTGTTAGATATCCCGTCCTTATCAGCGACTACAAAACACACCGCAAGTTTTCGTTTCACATCCTGACTTACCTGTTGGCGAATGTAATGATCCAACGCATCTTTTCCGCATGAAAAATCAGTTCGGTCATGTGACGCGTCTAACAATTCCGCTGTGAACTCCATTTATTTGATCGACTTTTTGTACTTTTTGGCAGCTGCCATTAATGCCTCATTCGGCAGATGATCACTCAAAATCGAATCAAAAAAAATCTCCGCATCTTCTTTTGAAACTAAGATTTTTTCATTTTCCTCAATGACATTTTTTGCCCTTTGATGAACGGTTTGAATAATGAACTCTGATAAACTTTTGTAGCCAAGAAGAACAGCTGCGCGCTCAAACATCTCTTTTTGTTCAACCGTTAATCGCGCATCGAATCTTGCACTTGAGGTTCTATTTGTGTTTGGTTTCATCGCTTTTGACTTGTTTTTCAAATGTACGGATTATTTACGTACGTTATAAATTCTTTTTCAAGTAGAAGTTACAAAGAAATTAGTGACTAATTACGAATGACTAGTTACGAGTTACTTAAAAAAATTACGAATTACGAATTACGAGTTACGAGTTGGGTTCATGGGGGGCTGCGCCTCAGTGGACATGGGAGATGCGAAGATGAGTTACTTAAAAAAATTACGAGTTACTAGTTACTAGTTACTTAAAAAAATTACGAGTTTGGTGGCTGAGGTGCGATAGCAGACTCGAAGCCACGAATTACGAGTTAGTTCCATGATGGCTGCGCCTTGTTGGGTATGGGAAGTGCGTTAGCAGACTCGAAGCCAAGAATTTCAAGCATTCAAAAACTAGTAACTCGTAACTAATAACTCGTAACTCCAATTTCGTCTTTCGTCTAATTCGTCAGAATCGCCTCCGGCGAACTAAAAAGAAGCCAACTTGTCTTTCTTGAATAACTTACGGTAAGTGTCGTATATAAAACTTAGGCGTTTCTCGTCGTTGGGATATTCCCAATACCAATGGGCTGGAAGTTGCAATACGGCTTCAAATTCCTCCAATGAAACACCAAGTTTTTTGGCAATGTACTTTTTCTCTTCAGCGGTTTTCACTTCATCGTAGGGCTTAGATACCAATTGCTTCAAGGCTTCTTCGCGCCCAATGGCTCCTGCACAGATCTGTGAGGACAAGGTTGCTCTACGGTAATCTATGCCGAATTTTTCGAATAAGTAGTATGACTGAATAAACCCAGTGTATTTAGACTCGTAGTGCTTTCCACCGTAATATTTCCAATCCAACTCTTTTTGAAGAAATGCCATCGTCTCCTCCTTATCGTAGGGGACAAAGTTGAGCATGTACACCATTTTCATGCGCTTGACCAACTTGTAATACATTTCTTTTTGAAAGCCAAAGGTTGGGAATTTTCTCAGTTTTCGGGTACCGAATTTCTTTTGAATGTGATTGAAGTACCGCAAATCTTTAGCGTTGTAGTGCCAGCATTTTGGTAAAATCCCCTCGGTGGCAAAGTTTCCTCCGCTAATGATGTATTTCACGCCATATTGCGCAGCAACTTTGTGCAAGGAAGCCAAGATGGCAATGTCTGTGGGTGTATCGGCTTCAGGAACTGACGCTTTCAAAAATGCCAATTGGAGATCTTTGAATTCTTCCCAGTCCAATACGTAACTTTCGTAGCCAACGTGCAATTTTTCAGCAATCGTTCGGATGTTCTGAACGGCTTCTTCGGAGTTCCACCCATTGTCCATGTGTACGGCCAATACTCGCAATCCATGCTGACGACAAATATACGCAGCATAGCAACTGTCAATCCCACCGCTCAATCCAACTACGCAATCGTACTCTTTTCCTGAACCAGCCTGCTTCATCTCAGTAACGATTGCTTTTAAGGCCTCGTCACTCTCTGCACCACGGTATTGATGGCGTGCACGCTTATCCAAAAACTCTGTACAGTGGTTGCAATACCCTTTTGCATCGAAAAAGATCAATGGATCTGTTGTGTCCATGACACAGCGTGAGCAGATTTGGTATTGATGAGACATGCGCGTGCAAAAATAAGGTGCATATCAATACTTCGTATCCGTTTTTTTGTTTTTTTATATTAATCTTTTAAGAAATTTCCTGATTTTGTGATTGAACCGCTATTTTAACTTTACAAGAACAAATATTCCTCTAGTTTTCAAGAAATTAAACAGCTAAAATTAATGCAGTTGGTCAAGCTAAAACTGTTTGCGGATGCGCCACTCTTTTGGGTACAAATTGTTAAATCGATTGCCAATGTGCTTGATCCAGCCCAAAGGCTCATTTTCGAAGGTGATCAACTGATAACCATGCTCTCCAAGCAATGGAAAGGTATCTCCCCGTAGAAAATGTAGGGACTGTTCTTTTGTCACCTCAATCCTCTCTGTATAGCAATTCAAAAAAGGATTTAAGGCCAATTCTTCATTGGGAATGATTCCTTTTCTGGAAATCTCACCTACCATCGTGCCTAGTTTCTGTAAACGCAGTTGCGCTTGAACATGGAGCATTGAATCGGTGAGCTTACGCGGCAAGGCAAGGATTTTGTCGTTCCAATTGATCAGTTCTGATTCGGATAAATCGGCATATTTCTCGCAATCAAGTGTGTCTTTTTGAGCGCGAAATTCACTTTTTCGAGTATGTCGTTGCCTGATCAATGCCTCATCTGGTTTTTGAAGGACAGCAATAAAAAATCCCTCTGTCTCGGTTATTCCAGGAATGCAATAATGCCCTACCCCATTTCGTCCTTGGACAATTGGTGCTGGGAGTTCCAAAGGAATCAATTCGGCACCGAGTTCTTGCATAAACCAATGCACATTGTCTTCGTTTTCGCTGGTATTAAAGGTACAGGTCGAATACACGAGCAGTCCACCAGGCACCAAGGCATCCCATACATCTATGACAATGCGCTTTTGACGTCCCGAACACAAACGGACATTGTCTTCTGACCACTCATCTCGGGCCGCAGGATCTTTTCGAAACATCCCTTCTCCGGAACAAGGCGCATCAACGACCATTAGATCGAAGAATTGAGGCAAGCGCTGAAAATCGGCTGGATCATTGTTGGTGACAACAGTATTCGAATACCCCCATTTCGTCAAATTTTCTTTTAATGTACGCGCCCGCTGCTGAATGACTTCATTGGCAACAAGTAGCCCTTTATTGTCGAGAAATGAAGCAATGAGCGTACTTTTCCCCCCTGGTGCGGCGCACAAGTCCAAGACATGGGGTTCATTGGGCAACTTCAATTGACGCAGTACCGCATCGAGAACCATTGATCCTGCCTCCTGAGGATAATACGCCCCAGCATGAAACAAAGGATCAAAGACATACTGCGGTCTTTCATTCAGGTAGACAGCAGATTCACACCAAGAAACATGTGAGCGCACATCGAGTTCTGTGTAATGTTTTTTTGGGTGAAACCGCACTGAAATGGGTGAAGGTGTATCTAGAGCTTCAAGCAACTCCAATCCTGGAAACAATTCCTGTTGGATGCGCGCTTGAAATGCTTCGGGTAAGGGATGATTCATGGTGTAAATTTAATCGTTCACGGTCACTTTGATACATGGTAGTCCTTTCGCAGTGATGGCTTCTCGACTCACGGCATGACCGACACACCAGAGAATTCGATGGCCGTCCGTAACTACGCGTTGTGTATTTCGCCGGTGGTGCGGTACCTTGGCATCGGTCAAGATATCCGAAATTAATTTGGAACCGTTGATTCCGATGGGTTTCATGCGATCGCCGACTTCCCAAAAACGCAGCTGAAGTTCACCGTTGATCCCATTCGGGTTGAGGTAAATAGCTGATTTTGAAAATGCCTCGGGAAGTGTGGCATTGGCTTCAATCACCAAAGTTCCCGCTTGCTTTTGCTCATTTACACCTTCATGTTCCACATAAAACCCTTCCCGTTCACGGACCATTCGGCCAGGCGCATCACCCGAAAAATTTAAGATTTTTCCCTTTTCAGATATTGCCAATTTATTCACCTCAGACAAGAAACCCACTGGGATGTTAAATTGACGCAAAAGTTCAATTTTTTCTACCTCATCGAGCACATTATATTCGTTTATCGGAATCGTATTTTTTACAGGAAATGTAGCAATTTTCAACGCGATACTATTTTCTAAAGAGGCTTGGTTTTCCTGAAAAACGCGCGTTAAACATGTGATTTGATCTAGGATATCAGGCTGAATTTCGATTAATTTGGGAAGGATGATGTTGCGCAGCTTGTTTCTGGAATACGTGCTTTCGGCATTTGAATGATCTTCTCGCCAAGTTAAACCAAGTTCGTGGGCATAGTTGTGAAGTTCCTGTTTTCGGAAAGACAACAAAGGCCTTAAACAATCTCCATTTGCCTCCAACATCCCCGACAATCCCATCATGCCCCCACCACGTGCCAAATTCAAGAAAAAGGTCTCCACTTGGTCATCAGCATGATGCGCCAAGACGAGCTTCCCTCCATTCTTCGCCAAAATCTCTTCAAAAAAAGCATAGCGTACCTTGCGTGCCTCTTCTTGTAAATTTCCGCCGTGTTCACTTAAAAACTCCTTCAATTTGACCTTTTTCCCATGAAATGGAATGCCCTGCGTTTTGCAAAAATCCTCTAGAAATAATTGATCTCCATCCGATGCCTCACCCCGAAGGCCATAATTCACATGCACCAATTCAAGGGGTAGCGCATTCTCAAGCATAAGATTGGCGAGGACCATTGAATCTACTCCACCACTGCAGGCAAGGATGTAGCGCTCAGCAGGATGTGCAGTAAAAAAAGAGCCAATCTGTTGATTTAACTTATGCATTGACCCCATCCATAATTTTCTTCACCTTCACCAAACATTCTTCATGTTCCTTTTCCGGGTCGGATTGAATGGTAATGGCACTGCCCACTCCACAGGAAAGGTATCCATTTTTCGCGTTGTGGATGACCGTGCGAATCACCACATTCAGGTCAAAGTCTCCATTTGGATCGATGTACCCGATGCTCCCAGAATACAATCCACGCTGAAACGATTCATGCACTTCGATCAGTTCCATTGCGCGGTATTTGGGGGCACCTGTCATCGAACCCATTGGGAAGGTTGCGCGCAAAATATCGGTAAATGTCACCTCCGCTCGCACCTCACAGGCCACGGTTGAAATCATCTGATGTACCGTTTCAAAAGTGTGAATCCCACAAAGTTCTTCCACGCGAACAGTTCCCTTTTCAGCTACCCTAGACAAATCATTGCGCACAAGGTCCACAATCATTACATTTTCGGAGCGTTCTTTCGGGTCATTTTTTAACCAATCTGCCAAGGCAGCATCTTTCTCTGCATCGGCATCTCGGGGCGCTGTTCCTTTGATGGGTTGGGAAATGAGTGTACTTCCCGTCTTGCGGATGTAGCGCTCAGGGCTGTAGCATAGCACACTAAATTCATCCATTCGAAGGTAGGCCGAAAATGGTGTTCTGGTAAGCGTATTTAGTTTAAAATAAGCGTCTGTAGGAAACTCAATCACTGCATTTTTACAATAAAATTCTTGGCAGAAATTCACCTCGTAAATATCCCCTCGCTGCAAGTGTGACTTCAGTTTATTGACTGTCGTAATGTAGGTCTCCTTGTCTATGGCTGGTGTGAATTCAAGGTGTGGGTGATGAAAGTTGGTGTCCATTTCTTCCTCCATAAAATTGCTCACGAAGGCCTCGCTAAAGGAATCAACAGTACCTTGAAGAAAAACAACATTTTCGCGGTTGATTCGCACAACATAGGTGGGTTTCCATAAAATGGCTGTTGGAAACTCCATTTCGTCACGATTGGATGACGTCAATCCACAAATTTCATTCTTCAAGTCATACGACAAAGCCATAAACAACCATGCCCCTTTGTATTTTTCAAGAAAGGCATCCATGGCCGGAAGTACTCTTCCTTCAGTGTAGCTCAAGCGGTCATCTTCACCAAACGCAAGAATACCTGTTCCGTCGTTGCTATTGAGATAAATTAGAGGGATTTGCTCCATGTGGTAAAGGTAAGAAGTAAAGAATTGCATCCTCAATTTTCGTGAAAAAATGTACCTTCGGATGCTGAACGAATTATGCTTTATCGACTTTTAAAATTTATCATTGGGATTGGCATTCGCCTATATTACCGTGAAATCAAAATACGGCATAAGGAATACCTGCGTCACGATGGCCCAATCATCATTATAGCAAATCACCCCAACACCATGATGGATGCCTGGATTATTGCCCAAAGCATCTCGCAACCGATCTATTTCATGGCCAAGGGCACTTTTTTCAATACCCCTTTGAAACGCCGTATCTTGGGGAGTTTAGGAATGATTCCCATCAACCGACCTATTGATAACAAAACGACTGGAGTGAATAACAATGCCTCCTTTGAGGCCTGCTATAAAGTGCTTGAAGAAGGAAAGACACTGGTTGTTTTTCCTGAAGGCAATAGCATGATGGAACGACAACTGCGCGAACTTAAATCCGGTACGGCACGCATCGCATTGGAAGTGGAGCAACGCCATGAAGGAAATTTAAATCTAAAGGTCATTCCCATCGGCATCTTTTATTCGCAGGGAGAAAAATTTAGGAGTTCAGTGATGCTGACTGTCGAAGAAGGTCTATCTGTTAAGGATCAACTTGATGAATTTGCTGCAAACCCAAGTTCCGCTGCGCGAAAATTGACGGCACGTTTCCGTCAACACCTAGAGCGGGTATTGGTAACAAGCGACTCCTTGGAACAAGAGCAATTGATCGATGATGTGTATGATATTGTGAAAGATGACAAGTCAAAAGCGAATGTGGAGTCTCGCGTTGAACAGTTAAAACAAATCAGCGAGCGCATTGAAGAAATCCAATTGTTGAAACCCTACCTCATCGAAGAAATTCAGGCACTTGTGAAGGAAATTCAATGGCAATCTAAAAAATTGCAAATCCGAAAAGATTTTCTGAACAAGCGTTTTCGTTCAAGCCCATATGTTTTGCAACTGATATTCTCGCTGATTTACGGAATCTTTGGACTTCCGGTTTTCCTCTTTGGCTTCATTCACAGCATCATTCCCTTTAAAGCCACGGACCTGATCATGCCAAAGTTGATCAAAAATGTGGAGTACTATGCGCCTATCGCGGTATTGATGGGGCTCGTGCTTTATCCGCTCAATTATGGCCTTTTGGTTTGGATCGCAGCTAAGGTCTTTGAGCTAAATCTAATCGCTAAAGCCCTCTATTTCTGCGCGATGCCCTTGACAGGTATGTTTGCCTATTACTACAT
>JBILBT010000137.1:0-8044 GCA_044353545.1 Crocinitomicaceae bacterium
CAAAATGTCGCCGCCTAAAAATGCAGCACAACATTGACTTGGTGATCATCGATTACTTGCAATTGATGACCGCAGGTGGCGCGAAAGGCGCAGGAAATCGCGAACAGGAAATCTCAGCCATCTCTCGTTCGATCAAAGAAATCGCTAAGGAACTCAATATCCCAATCATTGCTTTATCGCAGTTGAGTCGTTCGGTTGAGACTCGTGGAGGTGATAAACGTCCCGTTCTTTCTGACTTGCGTGAATCGGGAGCGATTGAGCAGGATGCAGACATCGTTTCGTTCATTTATCGCCCAGAATATTATGGGTTGACACAAGATGAAGACGGAAATTCAAACCAAGGAATTGGCGAAATCATTGTCGCGAAGCACAGAAATGGGGCTTTGGACAAAGTGCGACTCCGCTTCATTGGAGAATATGCGCGTTTCGACAACATTGAATCATACAACGAAGATGCGAATGTACCCGCCCACACCAATATGGGGGCGAATACAGAATTCGATGATCCTGCACCTGCAAGCTATACGGTACCAAGTAAAATGAACACCATCAACGAAGATTTTCAGAGTTTTGATCGCGAGAACGACGATACTCCATTCTAAATTGTAATTCAGTAATGCGTTATATCCTCCATTTATTCTTTTCCTTTTTGTTCGTGTTTCATGCACGGTCCACGCAAATCATTATCCCCATGGATGATGGTCAAACCGACCATTTAAAGGCCTATGGCTTGGCGTATTACTGCTTGGAAAACAACATCACCATTGAATGGCTGCTCAACTACCGTGGAGGCTCCTTTCTTCTTCCCCATCTTCGCACCTTGGAAGAAGAATTGGTGGTGCGCAACATTCGCTATGAAATTCTGGCCGATGGACAAGCCAATCAGATTCGCTCATTAATTGCCAATCCGGAAGAAAACATGGAGGTGGTTCAATTGGAAAAAGCGCCAAAAATTGCCGTATATACCCCAAGGGGCAAGCAACCGTGGGACGATGCCGTGACGCTCGTGTTGAAATACGCAGAGATACCTTATGACGAGATCTACGACTCAGCGATTGTGATGGGCGTCCTCCCAAAATACGATTGGTTGCACCTTCATCACGAAGATTTTACAGGTCAATATGGAAAATTCTATTCCGCCTACCGCTCCTATCCGTGGTACAAGGAACAAGTGGCTCAAGCCGAGGCGGATGCCGAAATGTTGGGATTCAACAAAGTGTCTGAACTGAAGCGCGCCGTAGCCTCCAACATTAAGAACTTTGTGATTGGCGGAGGATTTCTTTTCACCATGTGCAGTGGAACCGACAGCTTCGACATTGCTTTGGCGGCGATGGAAACGGATGTCTGTGAATCCATGTTTGATGGTGACCCTTCAGATCCTAGGGCACAGGACAAATTGAAGTATGAAAATGCCTTTGCTTTTGAAAATTTCAAGTTAGAACGCGATCCTATGGTCTACGAATATTCAAACATTGATGGAACGGACATTCACCGCAGCTCGCGTTTGACAGAGGCAACAGATAAGTTTACACTCTTTGAATTTTCCGCGAAATGGGATGTTGTTCCTACGATGCTTACGCAATGTCATACCGATGTAATTGATGGCTTTATGGGACAAACCACCGACTTCCGCAAGGATTTGGTCAAGCCGCATGTCTTGGTGATGGGTGAAAACAAATCCATAGGCACTGCGCGTTACATTCACGGAGAACTTGGTCAAGGCACATGGACTTTTTATGGCGGACACGACCCAGAAGATTATGAGCACAAGGTTGGCGATCCACCTACCGATTTAAGCTTGCACCCCAATTCCCCTGGGTATCGTTTGATCTTGAACAATATTCTCTTCCCTGCTGCGAAGAAAAAGAAGCGGAAGACCTAATCGGATGATAAAAAACATGCTACTTCTTGGCTTTACCTTGTGCTTCTTGAGTCTATACGATAAAGTTAGAAAGGTCATATCTTGAATCATACTTAATTTCCAGGTCTGAGCCATTCAATAATGAGAAATCCAGGTAAAAAAAGTAACGTAAAAATTATCCAGTAAACGAAAAGTGTCTCTATAGCATTATCTATAAATGCATTCGAAAGGAATTTGTGCATTTCTTTTTTGCGAACGTATTTCTTCCATAAAAAAACAAAAGGCTCTAAAACCAGAAAAAAAATAAGTGGCCGAAGTAAATGATTAAATCCATCGAGAATAATGCCGTCTATATAATCTGCTCCAGAAAGTTGATTTAAAAATAACATTGGCAAAGCAAAACTTACAAGCGCCATTATGATTAGATACTGATTTGATTTTGTCATATGATTGATTTAAAAATTAAGATTATTTTACTCGAATCCTTTATGAAATCGCACTTATTCCAATAGATTATTTTTTTATCGCCTCACATGAAAAGCCAAACCAAATTGCGCCATTAAGGTTTCTGTCCAATTTCTGCAAACGAGTCCTTTTGTTTGATTGATCACCGCTTCATTGTTTGGGGAAAATAGATAAGGCGAGCAGGCTACAGAGAGAAATGGCGACAGGTAACACTTGTTTTTCAATTGAAAAGAGTACCCCAATTTTAACTGGACCGCACCACCAATTCCGAATGATTTCGATAGGGTTTCATCATAGACAAATAGTTCATCGTTTAAAACTCTGTACAAAAGACTCGACGTTGCCGAAACAATCAAATCGGAATAAAATCCTTTGCACTTTATAGGGTTCTCGTAATGAAGAAGGTAGCCGAGATTGGCAACATGTAGATTGAGTTGATTGCTGAAATTTTTATTTTCTGCCCAACTCTGGAAATACGAATAGGAAAAGTTAATCCCATGTTTAAAATGCTTGTCGTTTCTGAAAATATAGGAAACAGAAGCGTTTATTCCGTTCGTTAGAAGTGGCTGTATCTCGGTCAGTTCTGGTCGGGTAAAATTATAGGTTTGAATGGCCTTGTCCAACTGGCTTGAATACATGTAGGCATAGGACGCATCCATCTTGAATTCTTGAGCGGATGAGCTCAAACATCTGAATAGCAAGAAACTGAAGAGGACGATTTTTCTCATTTTACCACGTCGTTTAAGATCTTAATGACTTCGCTATACCCCGTTTCAACAGCACCTTGAACTGTTTGATGATGTCCGCTAATATTCATGGCTTCACCAGCAAAATATAGTTTTTTGTTGATTGATTGTGCAGCAATTTTTCTGGCATCTCCCATGTCGACTGTACTGTAGGAATATGCCCCTTTCACGTAAGGGTTGGTGGTCCAGTTTTGCACATGCGAGGAGATGAATGACGCTGTTGCTTGTCCACCGTACATCAGGTCTAATTCTTGAAGCAAGGCGTTTGCAATCGCGACATCACTGCCTAAGGCCGTCAAGTATTCAGCTTGATCGCCCATGATGAATGCAAGGAGCACATTTTGATTCGTCAATTTCCCTATGCTTTCGTCTGCATACGCCGCACAAACAGAACCGCCAATGATGTTTTCATCATAGAATTTATTCGTGAATTTCAAAAACACTTTCATCCCTGCACCCATCCCTATTTTAGAAAAGGCTGTTGTTTTCTCAGTGGGTAGAGTTGGAACAAATTGAATGTCATTGGATTTCAAAATTGAAATAGGAACGGTTACAATGACCTTGTCGGCGAGATACGTCGTATTGTTGCTATCTGTAACGGTGATCACATCTTGTGAATAATCAATTTTGTTGACAACGGTATTTAATGTGATTTTGTCATTGACCGCTGAGGCAATTTGTTGATCGATGAAGTCAAAATAGGTCTCTTGAAATTTAAAATCATCATCACCAGAAACCCAATTTTCTTCTTCTTTCATATTCCAATACGCTGAAATGCTTGAAGCCGAAGCTCCAGAATCTCCTGCAATATTTTCCACGATGTATTTGTAGTCATTGTTAAATCCTTGCTGAATCGCATAATCTTTAAACGAAAGATCTGGCACATCCTCTTCCTTTAGAAAAATAGAATGAACATCTTTGGGGAGTGTGTCGATCAGCTGATTGTTGAACCAGAATTTTTCACTGCTGTCATCTAAGGTGATTTTGGTTTTTGACTTTGTGATTAAGTCACCCAAAATACTATTTTTCCCATGCAGCCATTGCGCTCCAAGGTCAATTGGAAAATCTGCAAATCCTTCCAGCTTGGCTAAACGTCCACCATAACTTGTATTTGCTTCCAGAATTTGGAAATTAATTCCTTTGGATTTCAAAAGATAGCCAGCATACAAACCCGCAGCACCCGCGCCGATAATAATCACCTTACCGCCATAATTAATGTCTTCAAATATGGTTTCTTTTCTACAAGAAGGCATAAAAACAGAAGGAATGAATAGACCTCCAATGGAAAGAAATGTGGATTGTTTTATAAATTTTCGTCTGTCCATAGTTACCAGCTGATTGATGGGTAGCTTATTTTATTTCATTCTTTAACCGGATCGTTACTACCCAAAAGCAGCAACTTTTTGAATTGTACAGCGAGAAGGAAGTATCTCGCGCATACGGACAACACACTTTACTCATGCTTCCTCCAGTACAATCGGTATTGGTTTCCTGTTTCATAGATCAATATATCAAACATGAAAACACCTTCTTTCTTTTTCTTTGATTTGGTGCCACATTCCAATAAATTCAAGGGTCTGTTTTTTCCGTCAATACTGCCGCACGGCCGATGCAAAGGAACATCGCCTAGCATCACAATTTCATTCAAATCAGATAGAACAACGGCAGAATCCTTAGGGATATTTCCTAAGTCATGCTGGTAAAACGACACCGAATCAAGATCGTAAGCTGTTTTATTGAATGCGATTACCTTGATGTTTTGACCAAGCGACCATGACGGCAAGACCAATGAAAGGGCTATGTATAAAACAACTTTCAACATGCTATTTTTATTCTTTATGCTATTCACTTGAATTATTTATTGCGATAGTATTCTTCTCTTAGCACCATTGATTTTGTTGGATAAGCTCCAAATTAATCCGAACAAGTAAAGATATTTCATATCAAATATACTAGAAAAGAATCCATTTCCAACGTATTCAAAAATCAAATTCACTGGATTATCTGAAGACTTTGACCTCATCATGAACATCACGATGAGGCATTGAAAATGGATGTATTACGTTGAAGTCGGTGGAATTCGATTGACAGACTATTATAGGAATAGGAAGATGTTTAGTATGGAATTGGATCAGTGGTTTATTCCTTTTCTATCCAATAAAATTACTGCGATTTGATTTTGGATCGTATTGAATTTCGAAGTCTGTACCATTCCATATTGCTTCGCAGCTTTCTAGTCTGTATGTATCCCCTTGATTCCAACTTGCCCCTATATAATCTTCAATTAAGTCTTTAAGAATAACCCTTTCACCAATCTCGATATCGTGAGGTATTAGATAGGCCGCAAAAGGTGATTTAAATGAATAAGCATAATAATATGTCCAGTCAATCACTTTTTCATACACCGAATCTTCACCCGTGGAACGGTTCCATCGATAATCTCCTAAAACCTCTATTTCTCCCGTTTTCTTATTTTGAATAACTGCATATTTTGAACGGATATCTTCGGAAGGTTCAACTTTTTTTATTAAAGGTTTTAGTCCTTTTTTTGCTGCACTATTTATGCTCACCAAACTTCTTGCTGTTTTAATTACACGCAATCCTTTTGGATTATTTAATCTCTTCCAAAATACCATTTTAAATAATTGTTAAGTTGTGTTGGTTTAAGTCTATTTTCAAACAAGTTTTTGGGTTTTCCTTAATACTTATGAGAAGATCCTCATCAGTGGTATGGGCTGTATCGATGATGAGGTGGTCACACAAGGTGCATTTGCGGAATTTTTCATTGACCGCTTCTAAATTGTCCCAGTTCATCTTGTAAGGGCAGTTTAATTGCTTAATGAATACCCCACTATCCGAATACACTTTCTTTTTTAACGGATCAAATTTCATTTTTCAGCGATTTTTTAAAGACCATACTTTTCATCCCTACTCATTAAATAAATTGAAGTCCTCAGGTCTTACAACCATTGCCAAAAAAGAATCCCTGGAAAGAAAAGAACAACGAATATCAGCCAATAGACAAAATACGTCTCTACAGCATTATCAATGAATGCGTTAGAAAATGGTTTAGGCATTTCTTTTTTACGAATGTATTTCTTCCACAAGAAAATGAAGGGCTCCAAAACTAGAAAGAATAGTAATGGTCGAAGCAAATGATTAAATCCATCATGTATAATTCCATCAATATAATCCGTTCCAGAAAACTGAATTAAAAAGATTACAGGCAAAGCAAAGCTTACTATCCCCATTATAAGGAGATATTGATTTGATTTTGTCATAAAACTCAACTATGTTTTAATGAATTGGAATTTGTTTAGCAATCATTTCAAATTTAATAGAAACTTTGAAAATAAAGTGATAAGTAGCAGGTTTTTATAAAATTGATCATTAGAAATTCTTTGTTTACAGCCAATTCAACAAAG
Source organism: Crocinitomicaceae bacterium (assembly GCA_044353545.1). Lineage (GTDB taxonomy): Bacteria > Bacteroidota > Bacteroidia > Flavobacteriales_D > Crocinitomicaceae > M0103. The sequence continues at coordinate 6,498 of JBILBT010000137.1, forward strand.
ACGAAAACTAAAATAATCTATGGAGCCTACACGTTATAAAAGTATCCTAACAAAACAAATGGCGCAACCAACCATAGCACTAACAAGATAAAATTATAGAAGCGATCAAACTTATTGAGTTGTGATTCTGCAAAGACATCTACTATTTGAACTTCACAATCATATAAAAAGAGTGACCATAAGCCACTCTTCATTCAATCAATCTATAAACTAAATCTTATTGCTTCATCATTGGAATCGATGTCGATTTACCAGATACCTCATTCGTTAAAAGAATTCGATAGTATCCAGACATCCACGTCGTCGACGGAATTTCGATTTTTCCTGCAGACATTTTTGTTGCATACAATTGGCGTCCGCTTAGGTCAACAACAGTCAAGGTCAATTGCTCTTCTTGCGACATGACATATACCACGTCCAGGGTTGGGACTGGATATACGGATACTGCCAAAGGCTGATCCAATTCATTCAAGGATACTGTGCAGTTGTTTGATGCCGCATATGTCGGTGGTGCGAAGGTAAATACGCCGGCATCTGGACAACGTGCATAAGACACGTCAGTGGTTTGGATCCCAAATGTCACATCGTCAAAGAAGGCTGTTCCATTGCTAAACACAATGGTTTCTCCATTCGAGCTCAGCTTAAAGTTGGTATGCAATCCATATTGAGATGTATCATCATCTGCCCAAATAATCAAGTAATCATTCGCGTTGATGAATGTCCCCGCAGGAAGTTGCCACATGTTCAAGTAAAGTGGATCATCTGAAAGGTATAAACCGGAAACGCTCAAGGGTGTCGATGTCGTGTTGTACAATTCAATCCAGTCATCGCTTTCTCCATAATTATCATCTGCTGTGGCGCTATTGCTCGCCATCAACTCATTGATTACGACTTGTCCTGCAGTAGCTACAGGCAAGGTGATCATCAAGGTATAGAATTCATGCTCTGCACGTTGCGGGCTGAACAATCCAGCATTCACATTTTCAGCATAGACATAATATTCCATCATTGCACCAATCATCACTACATCTACTCCATACACATGGTCACCAGCAGCACCGTCGTTGTGAGCACCATCATCGAACATTTGTACGCGTGTAAATTTCAATGGATGATCAAAACGGTAGCCCAAATAGACAGTAGTTTCGTTGGTACATGTCGCCTTAATGGTAATTGTCTGACCAAAGGTGGGTGAGGCAGAACTAAAGTTGATGGATGGAATGGTTGGCGCCACCAGGATGTAGTTGGCATTGGTGCTGAAATAGCTTGAACGTGCCGTCATTAAGGCTTGAATTCCTGGCACAGACGTCCCACCACCCGGACCTCCACCACTTGTCACAGCAGTCGTTAAACTGCTTTGGTATTGTGCATAGGTGTAAAATTTATATGGGTCTGATTGAACAGCTGCATCAATTGTTGTGCGCAAGCTATTTGCAGTGGTCAAATAGTTCCCTGAGACAAAGATTTCTTGAAGCATCGTACGAATGTGCGCCATATACATGCGCTTGTACATTGGGTTTCCGAGCATTTTCACAATCAAGGGGTGA
>JBILBT010000138.1:0-8036 GCA_044353545.1 Crocinitomicaceae bacterium
TCCATGGTTTGGTTCTCGAAAAGTCCTTACATCGGAATTCGTTGGGAGCGCTTGTTTAAATTCATCCGCTAATGAATGGCGTGTTTCCAACGGCTTACTTTGGAAGCATTGCCTATTTCCAAGCACTGGTTGAAGCACAAAATGTATCCATCGAAGCGAAAGAACATTTTGTAAAGCAAACGATTCGTACACGCTGTTCCATATTGGTGTCCAACGGACTTCGTTACCTATCAGTTCCTGTAGTGAAAGAAAACGGGAACAAAACCCCTATGGATCGCATCAGAATTTCGTACACGGAAAATTGGCAGAATGACCATTGGAGAACGATTGAAAGTGCGTATTCCTCTTCCCCATTTTTTGAACACTACGGAGAGGAAGTCAAAGCACTCATCTTTTCGAAGGAAGAGAACCTACTGCGTTTCAATGAAAAGATTACCAATACAATCTTGGCTTGGCTGTCCATTGACAGCGTAACTAAGCAATTTACCACAGAATTTGCGAATGCTGAACATGATTTTCGGGCCTTCCCTTTTGACAATCGGTTGGACATAAAGAAGTACACACAAGTCTTTGAAGCAGAAAATGGATTTATCCCGAATCTTTCCATCCTTGATCTCATCATGAACGAAGGTCCGATGGCGAGAAAATGGTTACTTGCTTAGCGTTGAGCTTATTCTTCAACGGTCGGCGCATCTCCCTCGAGCACGCGTGAAGTTCCAAAGTCATAAGGCAAGCGTTCCTTGTACAGGAAACGTTTTTGAACCGATTCAAAAGGACGATAGACATAGTACACATGGTTGTTGTACACCTGAACTTTATCGATGTAACGGAACTCCAATTTCACTTTTTCCGTAATTTGTCCGCTTGTTAAATCCACCAATCCAAGGTAGGTATAGCCCGCTCGATCAAATACGGCATACACTTGTCCTGTTGCACGGTCTTGAATCAATTGACGCTTCCAACCGGACACTTTGGGTTGATAATGGTGATAAATCGCGACACTGTCCAAGCGATTTCCTTGCGCGTCGAAATGAAACAATAGGTCCTTGTAATAATCGAAAACAAAGACAGAATCGTTCCGATAAAACAAAGGCGCATACACTTCCTTGTAATACAGCGACTGTGTGAAATAATTGGCGCCAACCCAAACTTCAGCGTCGATTCCTGTAGCATTCTCTTTCTCTTTCGCCCAAAGCTTCGTGCGCACATCGGCCCACTTGTATTCTGAACGGTACAATTCCATCATCAAATCATCCTGAACATCAATGATCTTGGAATAGCTAGAATCGTATTGGTCAAACGTAAAATAGGTAAATGCAGGATAGACATCGCTGTAGTTGGAGAAGAACATCTTTGAATGAACGGTATCTACAATCGGCGCGACATATTTGAGAAAATAAGCCTTCTCAAGCGATGCCACCCCAACTTGCTTCTCAGATACCATGAGCCCAAACACATTGTCTTGACACACCACATGTGCATTGCCGCGATAGTCGCGCGTCAGCTCCTCTGCCCTTCCGGGTACGCGAAATGAGTTCAAGATGGACAAACCATCGTAAAGGAGTAATTCACTGCCCTGTTTCAAATTCTTTGGATAGGTCAACAACACCATTCGACCATCTTTCAACACCTCAAAATCTGCCACACTCAAGCGAGCTGATTCAAAAACTGTATCGGGAACACCTGGTGCTTTCACCACGACTTCATCAATCAACTGATCGCGAATGGGGTGCATTTCAACCGAGATTTGAAGTGTGTCTGCTGATTTTGCGAGCTTCTTTGTAACCGAAACAGGATTAAACAAGGGATGTGAAAAATACAAGGTCAAGGTAGCGGGTACAGGCGCTGTAAAGCAACTCACCCCTTTCATGAAAGTGCGAAAGATGGCTTGTTCACCTTGGATTAAGCCATTGATTTGTATGGTCACGTTTTGAATCGGTTCGCCGCGTTCATCATCCGTAACATTGACACATACGACAAGAGAATCTTGCGCCTGAAGATTAGACGTGAAAAGAAAACTAAACAGGAATAAAGACAGGAATTTCATAAGCGCATTTCTTTGGAGATGCACGAAACTAGAAAAATCCACACGCAAAGGAAAAGTGTTTCTTCGAATTAAACGTGCAAACACCAACCGTGGGTGTCTTCCACCTTACCTCCTTTTAAATCGTCGAGGTAATTTTTAATTTTCGTCGAAATCGTTCGTCCTTCCAATGCTGGTAAATTCAACACTTCATCGCGGTAACCAATTTTCACTATTGGAGCGATTGTCGCAGCAGTTCCAGCACCAAAGGCATCTGTGAGAGAACCATCTTTGATGGCATTTACAATTTCTTCCACCGAAACTTTGCGCTCTTCTACAGGAATTCCCCAGCTTTGCGCCACCTCAATTACCGAACGTTTTGTGACACCACGAAGGATTGTATCGGCCTCTTCTGAAGGAGTCACGAGCACACCATTGATGACAAAAACGATATTCATGGTACCCGATTCCTCGATGTATTTGTGCTCTTTGCTGTCTGTCCAAACGAGTTGATGATATCCTTTCAATTGTCCTTGTTTCGCAGGATACAAGGCAGCGCCATAGTTCCCTGCTGTCTTCGCACGACCAACACCACCTTCCGAAGCACGTGTATAGAACTCTTCGATTTTAACGTTTACCGGTTCAGAGTAATAAGCTCCAACTGGACATGTAAAAATCACGAACTTGTATGTTTCAGAAGGTTTAATCCCAATGAAATCATCTGTAGCGAACATGTATGGGCGAATGTACAAGGAATCTCCTTCTTTGGAAGGCACCCAATTTTTATCCACTTCAACTGTTTTGCGCACCAGTTCGATGAACACATCATCTGGAATGCTGGGCATGCACATGCGCTCACACGATTCTTTGAAACGGTGTGCATTCATATCTGGACGGAAAATAAGGATTTCACCATTTTCCGCTTTATTTGCCTTCATGCCCTCAAAAATAGATTGGCCGTAATGAATAGCAGAAGTCGCAGGATGCAAGGAAAGGTTACCAAAGGCCATGATTTCTGGCTGTTGCCATTCCCCATCTTTGTAGTCCATGACAAGCATGTGATCAGAGAAAATACGACCAAATGGCAGATTATCAAAATCTACCTCACCGATACGGCTATGTGCTGTTGGTGTTACTTTAATGGAAAGAGTTTCTGGCAACATATAAAAAATTGTATGCGAATATACATACAAAACTCGATGTGAACAACTAGTGGCATAGGCAAATAACGTATCTTTGGTTTGCACATTTATCTATGCAGAAAAGCCGCGACATACTGAAAAAATACTGGGGATTTGACCACTTCAGACCATTGCAAGAAGAAATTTCTGATGCAGTGATCAATGGCCACGATGTACTTGCGCTCTTGCCAACTGGCGGAGGCAAATCTGTTTGCTTTCAAGTTCCCGGTCTTGCACGTGAAGGATTAACCTTAGTAATTTCTCCATTAATCGCCCTAATGCAGGACCAAGTCGATCAATTGGAAAAACGTGGCGTTCGCGCGAAATCAATCGTGAGTGGCATGAGTTACAGAGAGATTGATCTCACCCTTGACAACGCCCGTTTTGGTGGACTTGATTTTCTTTACACCTCTCCAGAACGTGTTCAATCAAAACTTTTCAAAGAACGCTTTCAGTTGATGAACATCGGATTAATCGTAGTAGATGAAGCGCACTGTATTTCAGAATGGGGTCACGATTTCAGGCCTTCATTCTTGGCCATCAAGGAATTAAGGGTGTTGCAACCAACAGTTCCAGTGATTGCTCTAACGGCAACGGCCACAAGCACTGTACGGAAAGATATTCTAGAACAGCTCGAGTTAAGAAAACCTCAGGTTTTTGAAGCGTCGTTTAATCGTTCGAATTTAAGTTATGAGTGTTATGCATCAACGAACAAATCGAAGGACATCATTGAGTTTTGCCAAACTGCCCCAAATCAAACAGGTATTGTTTACTGTCAAACACGAAAAAGTGTAAAAGACCTAGCCCAATTGCTTCACGCGCACGGGTTGAGTGTTGGTTTGTACCACGGCGGAATGAACAGTGAAGACCGATCGAAGATGATGAGTGCATGGATTTCTGGTAAAACAAAAATCATGGTGGCGACCAATGCTTTTGGGATGGGAATTGACAAACCGGATGTGCGCTTTGTATTGCACTTTGAATTTCCTGCGTCCCTCGAAGCCTACTTTCAAGAGGCTGGGCGTGCGGGTCGTGATGGGAAGGCGAGCAGGGCCATTACCTATTTGGCAAAGGACGACATTCAACAACTTGGAGATCAAATCATTCAGAAGTTTCCTTCCATTGATCAAATTAAACTCACCTACAGAGCCCTTTGCAGCTTTCTAAAAATTGCCATTGGATCAGGCAAAGACGAAACCTATCCTTTTGACCTTAAGTCATTTTGCAGTGCTTTCAGCATGGATGTGTCAACGGCCTTCAATAGTTTAAAACTATTGGAAATGAATGGTGAAATAACGCTGTCTGAAGCTATACACCAACCCACAAAAATTCGATTTGCCATTGGAAACACGGCGCTGTATGATTTTCAAGTTCACCATGAGGTTTACCGACCCTTGATTTCCATGTTGAGCAGAAGTTATCCTGGGATCTTTGATCAGTACTTTGCCATTGACGAGAAAATATTTTCACAACGCTTGAAACTCACCTATCCTCAAATTGAGAAACAGCTCAAGGAACTAGAGAAATATGGCATTTTAGACGTCACATGGAAAACAGACAAGCCCACCGTGACGTTCATTCACGAACGCTTACCGGATGATTATTTAAATCTACAACCTGAAATATACATTCAACGAAAAGAAAATGCCGAAAAAAGGCTGTCTGCTGTGTGCAACTTCCTTCAAGCAAATAGTTGTCGAACGGTTGAAGTACTGACGTACTTTGGTCAAACTTCAGAGGACTGTGGCATTTGCGATGTTTGTCGATCAATGATGCTTCATGAGTCGCATGCGACGTATTCTACTACGCAAAATATTCTTCACTTTTTAAAGGAACCTCGAACCGAACAGGAATGTTTGGCAGAAATTCAAATCAGCAAAGAAAATCTAAGGAAAACGCTGAAAACTTTGCACTTGGAAGAAAAGATCAGTTATGTCAATGGGATGTTTCAAGTGAAATAAAGCTTGATATTTTAAATCTCAGAAAGTCTTCTCCCTTAATCCCTCTATATCGTTCTTCACCAGACAAGCTGTCAATTGGGTGCAACAGGTATCAATTCTGACTTGGTCTTGAAATCTTAATATCTTGATGTCTTGAAGTCTATTGTCCCTTGTCTTTCCGTCCTTTGTCCCTTCATCTACACGCCTACTTCCCCATGGCCACTTTCAACTCGTGCACTTCCTTCTGAAGACTTTGAATGGACTTGCTTAGATCATTGTCATCCATGCGTACTTCAGGCAATTCAGGAGAAATATAATTTACGAATTTCCACATTTCAATGATGTTGTTAGCATGGACTAAATACGGCGCATAGAAGGTATTGGTTGAACAAAGCTGAAACGATTGACTCGACTCCAACAAATTATGCACGACTTTGAAGACAATCCCTTCGTCTTTGGTGACAACAATACATGGTGTACCCGAACGGATTGTCATCCAGTTTTGAATATATTCCGCAACAACATACGATCCTTCAACAACAGGTGGCATTGAATCTCCTTTGATTGGAAAGGAACGGTACTTTTTATTTTTAGATAGAAACGGAAGATAAAACGTAGGCAAAACTTTCAAATAATCTGGATCGGCATAACCTGAAGCATACCCGGCGCTGGCTTGAAGTGGAATCATTTCAATCATTTCCTCTTCTTCATTGTTCACTACCGTTGTCAGCACCCGCAATTTTTGACCTTTCAAATCATTCAGGGGCTCCTTACCTAGCTGCTCCCACTCTTTCTCCGTCAATGCTTCCAAGTCCTTTCGCAAGAAATCATCAATCGGAATGCGGTAATAATCACACAAGGTCACCAACAAATCAATACCCGGCTGGGCAACTCCATTTTCATACCCGCTGTAGGATGATCGCGTTAATCCAAGATCTTGTGCAACTTCTTCTTGAGAACGCTTCACGCGCTTTCTCAATAATTTTAGGTTCGTCCCGATATTCATGTGCTCGATTTTTATCAAAATTAATGATTCTTATTAAATAATCAAAATAATGACTAAATTTTAATCAGTTTAATGTTTGAATTTTATTGGACGTCCCATGTAGTGAGCGTATGCGGCAGTAAATTTCGCTCCGAAGAAAATGATTTGGGAGGTATAATATACCCAGGCCAAGAGGATAAATAAGGTTCCGGCAAGACCTCCACTGGCAGCAAAGAAGAAATGAAACAAATAATACTTGATCAACAATTGACCAACATACAACAAAATAGACGTGACCAAAGCCCCACCTATTGCCAGTCGCCATGATACTTTTCCATCGTGCACATACTTAAAAACCACGCTAAAAATGATGAGATTGCTCAACAGTGAAAATCCATGTTTGGCTACATTGAAAAAGAGCAAACTCAACCATTCCTTTTGATCGAAAAGATGATGTCCAAAGGAAATGACCAGTGTTTGAGCGAAATAAAGGGAAACAATGAATCCTGTAAAGATGGCGACCCCCAGAATGGAAAGAAGTCTGAACAATACATTCTGAACGAATTTCTTGCGTGTCGATGAAAAATTAACTTCAATATCAAAAAAAGCATTGATGCTATTTTTCAAACACACTAAAAATGCCGAACAGGCAATCAGCAAGGCAATGATACTGATCGCTTCCAAGAAAAAATTGCCTTTTTCAAAATCCAATGAACTCATGAATTCCATGATCCCTGTCACATCGGTGATGCCTACTTTATTTTTGAGCACATCACCAATAATCTCAATCATCACATCCTGACCAATCACTCTACCGACATAAGTGATACTCAAATAAAGCAAAGGAACCAATGCAAATAGCGCATAATACGCCAAGGCCGCTCCGTGATGAAGTCCCTTCTCATCTAAAAATCCATTGAATGTATTTTTAATGAGGATCCAAACATCTTTAATCGTGAGGTGCCTAAAACTTTTTGACGATCGTGAATCCGTTGACATGCTGGAGTTTATTAAAACTGTACAAAACTACTTTTTCCTTTCGTTCCGTCGAAAAATAATTCTGATAAACAGGACCAGTAAATAAGCAATGGCTAAAGGTCACTTGAATCCTTGGTGCATTGGGAGTGTCCTCCAAGGTATATTCATCTGGCCTGAAATACAAACGTTTACCCTCAAGCATCACTGAGTTCACAGCGCCAAACAAGCGCGCCTCCTCAATACTTGCAAAGCGGTAATAGAAACTCTCTGGATTGGATTTACGTGCAATCTTTCCATTTTTCATGTGAATGATTTGATCGGCAAATCCAAGCATCTCTGACCCATCGTGCGAAACCAAAACCAATGACATCTTTCTCAAATTCTTCAATTCCAAAAAATAATTGATCAGCTTGGTTCTCAGCCGCGAATCCAGATGAGCAAAAGGTTCATCCATTAAAATAATTCGAGGTTCACAGGCCAAAGCACGCGCCAAGGCCAAGCGCTGCTGTTCTCCACCAGATAAGTAACGCGCTTGCTTGGATCTGAAATCCTCAAGTTCCATGAGTTCAATCAACTCATTGACCAATTTGTCGCGTTGTTTAACCGGTAAATAAAGCACTGTCTCGCGAATATTCTCTTCCACCGTATGGAAGGCATCCAGATGAAACTGTTGATCAACCAATTGAATGTCAGGATGACCAGGAACAAGCTTGCCAGAGGGGCCTTTCACCTGTTTTCCATCGAACATCACCATACCAGAATCAGCGTCGAGTAATCCAGCCATGATCTTCAACAAGGAAGTTTTGCCAGCGCCACTTTTACCAGCAATACCTAGCACCTGACCTTCATTCAACACGAAGGAGACACCGTTAATGACTTCCTTGTCAAAGCTGAGATGAAGATCTTCAACACGTAGCATCATTCATGCA
>JBILBT010000006.1:0-25174 GCA_044353545.1 Crocinitomicaceae bacterium
TTGAGGCGATGTTTTCTTGGCTCTAGTTGTTAATTACGAATTACGAGTTACGAGTTACGAGTTGGAAACGTGGTGCTTCGCTCGCCTCAGCGGATTTCTGAACACCCCGAAGAATGAACAAGTCTTAACATCTTAAAATCTTGATATGTTAATACCTTAAAAAATTACGGGTTACGAATTATTTGTATTCACTAGTAATTAGTCACTAGTAATTAGTCACTAGTAATTAGTCACTAGTAATTAGTCACTAGTAATTAGTCACTAGTAATTAGTCATTTATTCGTTTTCCGCCACCACTTCCTTTACTTCTGGAAGGTGCGACTTCAACAAGTTTTCAATCCCGCCTTTCAATGTCGCCGTCGAGGAAGGACATCCCGCACAAGAACCTCTAAGAACAACCGTTACTGTTCCATCTTCAAAGCCGCGAAAGTCAATGGCACCCCCGTCGTTTTCAACCGCTGGACGAACATATTCATCCAATAAACTGCGAATGGCATCGTCGTATTCAGATACAGCATATTCTTTCATCGTTGAGTTATTGTCGCTTGACTCAACCGCTTTAGGAGCCGGCATTTGAATCAATACATCTTTTCCTTCTGCGATAAATCCTTTGATGAATTCACGGATTTCCATGTTGATGAAGTCCCATGGAACATTGTCCGTTTTTGTAATGGTGACAAAATTCGCTGCGATAAATACATTTTTCACAAAAGGAAAACTCAACAACTCTTCCGCCAATGGAGAAAATCCTTTCGCATCTGCCTTTGAAGAAAATTCTACAGAATCTCCTGTGATGAGCAAATATTTGTTCGCCACAAATTTCATTGTTGACGGATTTGGAGTCATTTCAGCATATACAGTAACAGGCACGTTCATGGCGTTTTTCTTTGGTGCAAAATTACGGCAATAATCGGACAGTGCCTAATCTCTTGATTTTTGAAATTCAGATTTTATTGACGTACATTTGCGCTGTGAATCCGATAACACGCATATCCATTATTGCCTTTGTGTTGTTTGCCTTTGTGGGCAACATTGGTATTCGCGTGTTCACGCATTCGTGTTCCGAAGACGGAAATTTTCGATCTTATTTTATTGAAAATCAATCGCACTGTAGTGATGATAAGGTAGAAAAAACACTCCCTACTTGTTGCCAAAAAGCTCTTAAAACGGATTGTACAGAAGTTTTAAAAGAGGATTGTTGCTCGGATGAGGTAGATGTATTCAAAATCGCTTTGGACTATTTTTCATGGGAAAAAATTTCTCCTCAGATTGCTGAATTGCAGTATGACCAATATTTTCTTTTTGAAACAATTGAATTGCTCCCGAAGTCGATGCATCAAGAGGTTTTCTACGATCCTCCACCCAAACCTGCTGGAAAACAGTTACTTCATCGCATCTGTGCCTACCGCATTTAATGCCGAAATGAATTGAGTTAAATCATTCATTTAAAGGTATTTTATGAGAAAAATTATAAGCAGTTTGGTCCTAACGCTGCTGTGTACATCCGCTTTCGCACAAATGAAAGGACTTGTTCAAGGATCAAACAACACCAAAAAAACGCCGCTCTACGGAGCAAAATTAAAGTTATTAAAGGCTGGCATCGGAACGATAACTTCTGAAGAAGGAACCTTTGAGATTACTCTTCCCAAGGATTTGCCCGACACCTTGGTCATTTCGGCCATTGGCTATGCGTCTGACACCCTTGTTGTGGACAAAGCGGATCGCTTTATTTCCTTGGAGATTGTGCTCTACTCGGATCAGTTGCTTCCGGAAATCTTGGTTGAATTGCGCAGAGATTCGCATTCGATTTCGCGTTTAAAAACATTGCATGTGGAGGAATTGACCTCTTCGGAATTGAGAAAAGCAGCATGTTGTAACCTTTCGGAGTCCTTCGAAACAAATGCATCTGTGGATGTCAGCATTGCAGATGCCGTTTCTGGTGCACGGAAAATACGGATGATGGGCATTGATGGGGTCTATACACAGATTCAGATGGAGAACATTCCTTACCTGCGTGGATTGGAAAGTGCTTTCGGTTTGAATTCAATTCCAGGCACTTGGATTGAATCCATTCAAATTACAAAAGGAACAGGCAATGTCGCCAATGGCTACGAATCCATGGCAGGTTTGATTAACCTCGAATTGAAAAAACCTCGGGAAATGGAGCGCTTTTATGTCAATGCGTATGGAAATATCTTCGGTCGTGCGGAAGTGAACCTCAATGCGGGGCACATCATCAATGAAAAATGGAGCACAGGTTGGATGGCCCATGCATCTGGCGTTTTCGCAGAAATGGACAACAACCGCGATGGCTTTCGTGACTTGCCAATGGGCAATGCGGCTTCCTTTCTCAACCGCTGGGACTACAGAGGAAAAAAGATGGAAGCACAGTTTGGATTCAATGCCTATTACGACGAAAAGTCGGGCGGACAGGTAGGTTTTAAAAGTGGAGGAGAGTTGCCCTTGAAGTACGGTGTCTCCATCGGCACCAAACACATCGATGTATTTGCCAAAACAGGGTTCTTCTTGAAAAAAATAACGAATTCGATAGGTATCGTTTACAATTTGAAATACCAAACGGTGGATGCTTCCTTTGGTCTTCGACAGTTTTATGGGGAAGAACGAAGGGGGTATATCAATGCGATTTATGATGGTATCATTGGCACGACCGATCACAAAGTTAAAATGGGGGCGAGTGCAGTATATGTGGATATGGTGCAACATCTTGGCGCCTTAGAATCAGACCGTATTGAGATTGTTCCGGGTGCCTTTGCTGAGTATACCTACACAGGAATGCGCCTTTCTGCAGTAATCGGCGCAAGAGGGGATTACCACAATTTGTATGGTTTTCAGTTTTCACCGCGCTTGCACACCAAGTACACCCTCACCGAAAAACTCGATGTTCGGCTTACTGCTGGCAAAGGATGGCGTGTACCCAACTACATGATTGACAACCTTTCACTCTTGGCAGCTTCACGCACTTGGGTGGCACCTTCAGGGCTCATGCCAGAAGTATCATGGAACTTTGGCGGATCTTTGGTGCAAGAATTTAAAGTGTTCAAGCGCAAAGCAAATCTGACCTTGGACTTTTACCATACCTTTTTCGAAAATCAACTCGTTGTGGACCGCGATTTATCCAGCACACAGATTTATTTTTTCAATCTGAATGGAAAATCGTTCTCCAATAGTTTTCAAGGAGAACTTTCATTTTCACCGATGAAAAACCTTGAACTTCGGTTTGCGTACAAGTTCCTTGATGTCAAGTCTGAATTCGGCGGTTCAGTGCAACAGCAAGTGATGGTTCCTCGGCATCGTGGTTTTTTCAATGCGGCTTACTTTAGCCGTGACAAACGTTGGGAATTCGATCTGACGGCATCTGTGTACGGCACCTCACGTTTGACTGCCTTACCTGGAATACCCATCGCTGACCAAGATCTTCAGAGTCCCGTTTATCCAATGTTGAACGCACAAATCACCCACATTTACAAAAAATGGAATTTCTATGTCGGAGGAGAAAATTTGACCAATTACCGTCAACTGAATCCTATTGTCGATGCTGCAAATCCTTTTGGTCCCGATTTCGATGCCACACGCATTTGGGGACCAGTTATGGGAATAAATGTGTATCTTGGGGTGAGGTATGAATTGAAAATGAAGAATTAAAAATGAAGAATTACTAATTACGAATTAAGAATTTGGTGGCTGAGGTGCGCAGCATACTCGAAGCCACGAAATTAAAAGTTAAGAATTAAGAATTAAAAATGAAGAATTACGAGTTACGAGTTACGAATTACGAGTTACGAGTTACGAAGTTGGTGGGAATAACAAGAAGTTTCGAAGAATGCACAGGTCTTCAAGCGCAGCGGTCTTTTGTCTTACAGTTAGCCGCGGCTGACGGGTCTTTTGTCTTTATAAATTGTAAAAACATACACTTATGATAACATTATTAGAAAATTGCCGAAAGGCATCAAATTTAAAAATTGCCGCAGGCATCAAATTGGCTTTGCCATCAAATTTCAAAATTGCCGGAGGCATCAAATCCCTCTTTATGCTCATCTTTATGTTGATGATGCACAACGGAGCACAGGCTCAAGAAAAGCAGCAAAAATTCCAAACGGTGGTCATCATGACCTCGTCGGAATGTGGCGATTGCAAGGAGCGTATTGAGGGGGCACTCAATTACACCAAGGGGGTTGTTTTTGCTGAATTGGATGTATTGACCAAGCAGGTTACTGTGAAGTTTGCCACCAAGAAAATTACCTTCCAGCAAGTAAAAGAGGCCATTTCAGCCATTGGTTATGATGCGGATGAGGTGAAAGCTGTCACTGAAGCGCAGAAAAAGTTGCCGAAGTGTTGTCAGCCGAGTGGGATGAAAGTAAATTGATAATAAATAGCACACATTGTCTATGATTAAATTAACGAATCCGCTAACTGGAGAGCTTTTTACAGTTGCAGAACGAGATTTTGATAATACATTGACTTGGAATCAAGCGGTAACACATTGTAGAAATATGGGAGAAAATTGGCGTTTGCCGTTGATTGAAGAACTTAACGCGATGTATGATAACATGGATGAAATTGGGGGATTCAAAGATGAACGCTATTGGAGTTTTACAGAATCTGTAGATTCTAGCGCGCTGGTGTGCAGTTTTTCAAGAAACAAAAAAAATAAAGCTTCCGCAGAATTTTTAGGTTGCCATAAGTCAATTGATCTTCATGTGCGTGCCGTAAGAACTTTTTCTATTCTAGAGAAGGCCGCAATGGAAGAGCAAGACCGAATTCAAGATCAAGCAATACGCACATCTGATTGGGAACGTGAAAAATTGGATCGAGAAGAGGAGGCAAGCCGTATTGCGCATGAGCGAAAAATGGAGGAAATAGAGCGCAGGGAGCAGATTGAAAAGGAAAAAAAAATGCAGCTGGAGCGAGAAGCCCAAAGAAAATCTCAATCGGAAAAGACCTTAAAAGAGTCAAAATTTCACAGCGGTAGGGCAGAAGCATTTCTTACATTAGAGCGGCTCAGCGAGGCTGTTGATGAAATGAAGTTAGCACTTGGGTTAAATCCAAACGACGCAACGTTGCTCTTTAAACTGGGGGATACTCAAATGAAAACGGGTGATTTTAAAGGGGCAGTGGAAAGCTATACTTTAGGCCTTCAAATCAATCCAGAAGAAACGCGTGTCTTCCCTAAAATGCTTGAGGCTGAAAAACTGGTTAGGGAGCAGCAGGAGATTGAAAGGGAACGATTTGAGCGCGAATCTAAAAAACGCAGAAAAGAATTTGAGAAAGCAAGACTGGCAACGATAGAACATGAAAAATTCATTGAGAACAAAAAGATAATTGACCGAATGCAAGCTGAGTTTGCTGAACAAGAAAAAATAAATGAAGAAAACAGATTAAAAGAAGCAATTGAGCAAACAAAACGGGATAAAATACTTGATTTAGAAGGACAAATTTTAGAACTGAGCAAACAGATTGAAGAAAATCCATTGAATGTTGATCTCTATTTCGAGCGCGCTCATTTATTAAATAAAGTAAAACGACCAAAGGAAGCATTGAGTGATTATTCCATGATTTCTAAACTCGATCCAAAATCTTCTAAAGTATTTGTATACAAAGCACATGTATTTTGTAAAATGAAAGAATACAATAGTGCTATTGTCGAATACCAATCAGCATTAAAATTAAATTCAACAGATGACACGATTTGGGAAATGTTGGGGCAGGCATATTTCAATGTAGGAGATCATCAAGGTGAGGTTGATGCTTATGAAAATGCCTTTTTGGCCAATCCCACCGAAACGAAATATCTTATCAAAAAATCTGATTTATCCTATTCTTATGGGTTTTACGACATAGCAATTACGGATTATTCGCGTTTAATTGTTTTACTTGGTAAATCTGCTGAAGGGTCTTATAAATTAGGAAAATGCGAATTGGCTCTACAAAATGAGGATGCGGCATTTGCTAATTTTTATGAAGCCCTGACCAATGATCACAAGGGAATAATTGAGTTCAAATTAATGGGTGAAGAAAAGAAAATCCCATTGATTTCTCGTCTTTTTAAGGAGTCACGAAAGACATTGAGCGTTTATTACACAATGAATTTTAAGAAAGAAGAAATTGGTCCAATCACGTGGAACGAGGTTTTTGAAGAAGGGTTAAACACCTATTTGGCTGGTTTAAGTGTAAATTTTGTCGTTTACCGGAAGTCGGATGGGGTGGATTCAAGAATAGACAACTCGGCTTATGATAAATTAATGAATAAAATGCTTTTGGAAGTGAGTAGAAATAAATACAAATACTATGAGTTAAAAGAAGTATTTCATTCTCTTTATGCTTGATGGGGTTTTGAAATCAATTTCACTTTGGACAATGAACAATTTTCGTCTTTCCTATTTCTTTACTAAATTTGCACCCTAAATTAAATACACGTTAAACATGTCATACCTTTTCACGTCAGAATCCGTATCCGAAGGACACCCGGATAAAGTAGCAGATCAGATCTCAGATGCTTTGATCGATAATTTCATGGCCTTCGACCCACAATCTAAAGTGGCATGTGAAACGCTTGTGACAACAGGTCAGGTGGTACTCGCTGGAGAAATTAAGACGAATATTTTCTTGGATGTTCAGAAAATCACTCGTGAAACCATCAAGAAAATTGGATATACGAAGTCTGAATATATGTTTGATGCTGCATCATGTGGGATTTTGTCTGCCCTTCACGATCAATCTTCGGATATCAACCAAGGAGTTGAACGCACAAACCCGGAAGATCAGGGTGCGGGCGACCAAGGAATGATGTTCGGTTACGCAACCCGTGAAACTGAAAATTACATGCCTTTGGCCTTGGATTTGGCGCACAAGATTCTTCAAGAACTTTCGGATATTCGCAACAACGAACCGGAATTGATCGCTTACCTCCGCCCAGATGCAAAATCGCAGGTGACGATTGAATATTCAGACGATAATGTTCCACAACGCATCGACACCATCGTGGTTTCTACACAGCACGATGATTTCGCCGAAGAAACTGAAATGCTTGCGAAGATTAAAGCGGATATCATCAGTATCGTGATTCCACGTGTGAAAGCGAAATTGAAGGCAGAACTTCAAGTGTTGTTCAACGACCAAATCACGTATCACATTAACCCAACAGGGAAATTTGTTATCGGTGGACCTCACGGAGATACCGGGTTGACTGGCCGCAAAATTATCGTGGATACCTACGGAGGAAAAGGTGCTCACGGTGGTGGTGCATTCTCCGGAAAAGATCCATCAAAAGTCGACCGTTCAGCAGCGTATGCTACACGTCACATGGCGAAAAATATGGTGGCAGCTGGATTGTGCGACGAAGTACTTGTGCAGGTTTCTTATGCCATCGGTGTAGCGAAGCCTTGTGGATTGTTCGTTGATACCAAGGGAACAGCAAAAGTGGATTTGACAGATGGTGAAATCGCTAAGAAAATCGAAGCCATATTC
The DNA here is from genome assembly GCA_044353545.1 of Crocinitomicaceae bacterium. GTDB lineage: Bacteria > Bacteroidota > Bacteroidia > Flavobacteriales_D > Crocinitomicaceae > M0103. Next base: position 7,486 of record JBILBT010000006.1, read on the forward strand.
GACATGCGCCCATACTTCATCGAGCAACGATTGAAATTACGTAACCCGATCTATTCTGAAACAGCCGCTTACGGACACATGGGACGTAAGCACGAGATAGTAACTAAATCTTTCGAAAAACCCGATGGTGAAATCATCACACGCGAAGTAGAATTGTTTACTTGGGAGGCATTGGATTATGTGGATAAAGTGAAAGCCGAATTCGGATTGTAATCTACAAAACATCATATTTTGCGGAACGCGGTTAATTTCTATTGACCGCGTTTTTTGTTTAACTAAAAATTCAGTATTTTGTATTCGTTCTAATTAAAAAAGGGCAAAACGGCTGCTGCATGATAGATACGAAGCTGCATAAACTTGGGTTAATTTTAATCTATTTCTCCCGTTAAAATCAGTTAATTTAATACCAAATAAGGAACAGATGCACCTATTAAAACTGAACGATGATTCCTCCTGGATGTGGACACTGAATGGAAAGCGCTACCTTGTCGACCCTTGGTTTACACCTTCACAAGTGGATTTTTATCCGTGGTTCAGTGAGCAATTTCATGTCACCGATCAACCCAAGATTTCGGAGTTAGGACCAGTGGACTTCATCTTTATTTCACACCCTTTTACAGACCATTGCAACAAGGAAACGCTGCTTCAGATGGATAGAACAATTCCTATGATTGCTGACCGAGTCGTTCAGAAAAAGATAGCCAAATGGCGACATTTCACTACGCTATTATCCCTAGAAGAGGCTGAACTTAGGATCGAGAAATTTGGAAGCGGTTCAGTACTCGACCCTGTGCACAATGCTTTTATTTTTCATACAGATGCGGGCAAATTGCTTTATGCTCCGCACGGTTCACGCGCAAAATCGATTCCTTCTGTTGATGTGCTGATCACCACTACGACGAATTATACCTTGCCATTTTTCTTGGGAGGGACCATCAATTTGGGCATTCACATGGCCATGCAATTACTGGAAACAACAAAGGCTAAAAAACTCATCACAACGCATGATGAACAAAAAGTGGGGAAGGGCTTGGTGGAAAAATTGGCAAAGAAAAACTATGAAAATGCGATTTCCTTACCTGAAATTCTGTCGTTAATGGCTGGTGAAGAATTCGTTTATCCGGGAGGAACGTAACACATAAGTTTTCAAATTAACATTTTTTCGATAAGCTGTAACAACTTGAGTAGTATCTTCGTCACACCAACTTAAAATTCAAAAACTTTAGACCATGACTAAAATTGTTTTATTCCTTGCCTTTTCGTTCACATCCATCCTCTCTTTTAGCCAAACGGCAGAGGAAGTTGTCGCAACATACATTAAAAATATCGGTGGTGCCGACAAGCTTAAAGCCATCTCAAGTGTTCAAATGAATGCAGCGGTGGATTATGGAGGCATGAGCATTCCGATTGAAATGATCTCTTTGAGAGATGGACGTTCGGTCATGAAAATTACCTTCCAAGGTCAAGAAATGGTACAAATGGCTTACGATGGGAAAACGGCTTGGGGAACGAGCTTTATGACAATGAAGCCTGAAAAAAATGAGGCTGAAGAAACGGAGAACATCAAACGTTCTGTGGGTGATTTCATTTCTCCATTGATCGATTACAAAGCGAATGGGTATACCATCGAATTGCTGCCGAATGAAACAATCGAAGGGATGGAGTGCTTTAAGCTTAAACTCACAAAAAAGCCAATGCTAGTTGATGGGAAAGAAGTACCAAACATTGAGTTTTATTATATCGATAAAGAAAACTTTGTTCCAATTGTCGTTGAGGCTGAAATTCCTTCAGGTGAAATGAAAGGCAATATCTCTCAAACGGTATATTCGGATTATCAAGAAGTGGATGGCATCTATTTTGCGTTTTCAATGATGCAACGTTTGAAGGATGGTGAAGGCCAGACCATTGAATTTGAAAAGATTGTTTTGAACGGAAAGTTTGAAGACAACATCTTTGTATTCCCAGGCGATAAATAAACTCATTCCTGCATCATGAAGGTGCAAATACGATAGATCCATGAAAAAAATTCTCTTTTCACTGGCTGTTTTGCTATGCGCATCAGCGGTAAATGCTCAAGTTTCCATTCTCAAGGGAATGGAACTTTTCGGCGATTTGAAAGCTCGTCATATTGGTCCTGCGCTCATGAGTGGACGCGTCACAGACATTGAAGGCCACCCAACAGATTCCAAGGTCATTTACATTGGGACAGCGGGTGGTGGTGTCTGGAAATCGCAAGATGGAGGCGTTCTCTTCAATCCAATTTTTGATGGTGGGTTGCAAGAATTGCCTCAGTCCATTGGAGCAGTAAGTATCGACCCTTCCGATCCAGACAATACCGTTTGGGTGGGGACAGGTGAAGTATGGACGCGCAACAGTGTGTCAATTGGAGCTGGAATATTCAGAACTGTTGATGGCGGCAAGAACTGGAAGAAAATGGGACTGGAAAAAACAGAACGCATCAGTGCTGTCGAAGTGCATCCGAAAGACCCGAAAACTGTTTACGTCGGTGCGATGGGTGCTCTATGGGGTGACAGCGAAGATCGAGGTGTTTATAAAACTACCGATGGAGGAGCAACATGGACAAAAGTCTTGTATGTGAATGCCACGACAGGCTGTTCTGAAATTGTCATGGATCCTACCAATCCAAACATTTTGTACGCGGCATTTTGGGAATTTCGTCGATCGGCATATTCCTTCAATTCTGGAGGTGTAAACAGCTCCTTGTACAAAAGCACCGATGGTGGAGCAACATGGAATAAAATACACAATGGCATCCCGAAAGGGAACCTGGGTAGAATCGCAGTGACCATTGCACCGTCTAACCCGAGTATCTTGTATGCTGTAATAGAAGCAGAAAAAGCCGAAGAGAAAGGACTCTATCGTTCAGATGATGCCGGCGCGACATGGAAACACCTGAACAGCAATTTTGAGTTGACGGTTCGCCCCTTCTATTTTTCTCGAATTACTGTGGACCCAAAAAATCCAGATATCGTGGCTAAAGCGGGATTGTCGGGCTCCATTTCTCATGACGGAGGAAAAACATTCAAAGGTTTGGGTATGATGCACTCTGATATTCACGACATTTGGTTTGATGTGAATGATCCCGAGAAAATCTTTGCAGCAACCGATGGCGGCTTGTACCGCTCATTGAATGGCGGTACCACGATGGAGATGATTGAGAACTTACCAATCTGTCAGTTTTACCATGTCAGTGTGGATAACCAAGTGCCTTACAATATTTATGGAGGATTGCAAGACAACGGTTCGTGGTATGGTCCTTCTGCAAGTCCAGGAGGAATCGAAGCCCGCGATTGGAATTCTGTGGGATATGGTGACGGCTTCCGTGTGTATCCGCATCCGACGAATCCAAACATTGTATATTCTGAAATGCAAGGTGCGGAAGGCGTTTGGCGCTACGACAAGCAAATTCAACAAGTCAAAGTAATCAAACCTTTTCCTGTGCAAGGCGATCCGAAGTTCCGATTCAATTGGAATGCGGCCATCACAACAAGTCTGCATGCGCCAGATCGCTTGTACATCGGAAGTCAGTTTTTACACCGCTCCAATGATAAAGGGGATAACTGGGTGAAAATTTCTCCAGACCTTACCACCAATGACCCTACAAAACAGCAGCAAGAGGCTTCGGGAGGACTTTCAGCGGACAACTCAGGTGCAGAGAATCATTGTACCATCTTTACCATTGCCGAATCGCCACTCGATGCGAATATGATTTGGGTAGGGACGGATGATGGAAATGTGCAACTCACCAAAGACGGTGGGAAAACTTGGACGAACTTAACGTTGAATGTCAAGGGGCTTCCATCAAAAACATGGTGCTACCACATTGAGGCCAGCGTGCACGACATCAATACGGCGTATGCGGTGTTCGATGGTCATACGAAAAATGACATGAATACCTACGTGTACAAAACAAGCGATGCCGGAAAAACATGGGTATCTATTGTAACTTCAGACATCAATGGCTTTGCGCGCAACATCCAGGAAGACCGGATCAATCCAGATTTATTGTTCCTCGGGACGGAGTTTGGCTTGTTTATCACCATAGATGGTGGCAAAAACTGGTTGAAGTTTACCAACGGTGTTCCATCTGTGGCTGTGCATTACATCGAGGAGCATCCCGTAACCAATGACCTCATTTTAGGGACACATGGCCGTGGAATCATCATGATCGATGACATCAGTCCTTTGCGCCAATTGACCCCAGAAGTGCAGGCGAAAAAGCTGCATTTCTTCAAGACTATGCCCTTTGAAATGGATGAAACCAGCAACTTTGGTGGATCAAGCGGTGAAACGCAATTCGTAGGTGCGAATCCGTCAACGTCGGCAAAAATCATTTATTACCTGTCGGCTCGTCACACCTTTGGCAAGATGACCTTGGATATTTACGATGAAAATGACAAATGGATCACCTCCTTGTCACCAGAGAAACAGAAAGGAATCAACATTGTGGAATGGGGTTTCAATTCCATGGCGCCAACCGTAGCAACGGGAAAGACCATTGCTGGTGGAGCCATGTTTGCACCACGAGTGCCTGCAGGTAAATACAAAGCGGTGATTATGAAAGGAACGGAGAAATTCGAAACGATCATCGAAGTGACGTATCCAAAGAAGTCAGTTTTCACCAAGGAAGAGCGCTTGCAGCAGCAAGAAACTGTGAAAACGATGTATGTCATGACGGAAGAGTTGGCGTATATGGTCTATCAGATCGATGAATATTTGGCGCATTCAGAAAAGGTGATGAAGGAAAACCCTAGTTTAAAGAAACAGGCGCTGAAGTTCAATACGGATTTGATGGCCTTGAAGAAAAGCCTTGTGATCACCACCGGCGACAATTACGTGGGTGCGGCAGACAAGGAATTGCGCGAAAAGATTGGAGATTTGTTCAGTACGATTGGTTCGTATTATGGTGCGCCATCAACGACACAACTTGAAAGTTTGACCATGCTGCAAACAGATTTTGCAGCAGCGAAAAAACGTTTTGATGACATTCAAAGCTCCCAACTGGCGAAGTACAAAACCGCGACTGAAAAGGCTGGATTTGTCTTTGTGACCTTGAAATCGTTTGAGGAGTATGTGAAGAAGAATTAATCTATTTAAAATACTCTAGGATTCTAACAGCATTAATTCTTGGAACAAATTAGGTATGTCTAGAAAAAAAGACGCACCTAATTTATCATTTGTAGCCTTTTTGATTCTACCCGAATTATAGTTTGGTGTAAATCACCATGAGGATTTTTAGTTTTGTTTACTAGGCATCACTTATTGTTAAAAACCCGCTTTTCTATTCATCTATAGCATGAAACATAAGTTCGACGTGTAAGGTAAATTACGTTAAGTTAGTTTTTTAGGTAGTCATATTACTTCAGTTCATCTCAGAATACCACATTTATTTTATTTTTTTTTGTTCGATAGAATTAATGAAGTTTTTGTAAAAAAAATAAAATTCATGAAAATAAGTTTATATATTTAAGCTCTTGAAAAAGATGAGATTACTCAATTAAATTTCATTGAATGATCATCTGATAAACGATAAATATTGGGTAATAATAAACTAATTATATAAAAGTTTAGGTAATATTCTAAGTACAGACCTTCAACTACTAGAGAACATTGAACAATTTACGAGGAATCCGAAAAGCGTTACGAGTAGGAATATATTAAAAAACGAAATAATGAAAAAATTTATTGTTAAAACACTATTGTTAGCTACAGTTTTGTCTTCGGTTACAGGGTGTGTTACTGTTGTAGAATTGGGAGACTTAAACATGGTTTCGACTCGAAATGTTGATACTAAAGGAGATTACGCACTTCTTAGAAATTACATGGGCGGAACAAAAAAGGAATTGAAAAAAAGTAAGGCTATTAATCTAGAACAAGCTATTAATGCTGTTGTAAAACAGACGCCAGGTGGTGAATTTCTTAAAAATGTGAAAGTATACCAAGTTAGAAAATTTGGTTCTAAAAGTGCATTTTATGCTGTAGAAGGCGATGTTTGGGGTGTCGCTGGAAATCAAAATATGCGCGGATATACATTGGGGATGAAAGTTCAATATCCTTGTGGTATTGAAAACGGATTGCCTAAAAAATGTATTGGAACAATTACCGACTTGACCAATGATATTCAATGTCAAGTAAAGGATGATGAGACTGGGAAAGTAACAACTGAAAAATATAGCAATCTAAAGAAAGCTGAATAATTCTCTATACTTTTAAAAAAAAGAGAGGCTATCTATTAAGGTAGCCTCTCTTTTTTATTTACATATTTTAATTATGCCATCACGTCTCTATAGCTTTCGATACTTGGGCATGAACACACCAAGTTGCGGTCACCGTATGCGTTGTCAACTCGACGAACTGGCACCCAATATTTGAACTCTTTCAAATAGGGCACAGGATACACAGCTTCTTGCGGTGTATAGGGATAATCCCAATTTTTATTGATGATGCAGTCCGCGGTGTGTGGTGCATTTTTCAAGAGGTTATTTTCCTTGTCGGCATGACCGTTTTCGATTTCTTTGATCTCCTCACGGATCTTGATCATAGCTAAGATAAAACGGTCAAGCTCTTCTTTGTCTTCAGATTCTGTCGGTTCGATCATCAAGGTACCCGCCACTGGGAAAGATACGGTTGGTGCATGGAATCCGAAGTCGATCATACGCTTCGCCATGTCGGCAACTTCTACTTCAGCCGTTTTTTTAAAGTCACGGCAATCTAAGATCATTTCGTGGGCTACAGTTCCATTCTTTCCCGTGTAAAGGATGTCGTAATGGCCTTTCAAGGATGCGGCGATATAGTTTGCGTTGACAATTGCAATTTCTGTCGAATGGCGCAAGCCTTCAGCTCCGAGCATCTTGATGTACCCGTATGAGATTAACAAGATCAACGCAGAACCATAAGGAGCTGCAGAAATCGCATGAATGGCTTGGTCACCTCCAGCTTTAACAACAGGACTTCCTGGGATAAATGGTGCAAGATGCGCAGCCACGCCGATTGGTCCCATACCTGGACCACCACCACCATGAGGAATGGCGAATGTTTTGTGCAAGTTCAAGTGGCACACATCGGCCCCAATATTTCCTGGATTTGTTAACCCTACTTGCGCATTCATGTTGGCACCGTCCATATATACTTGACCACCATTTTCGTGGATGATCGATGTAATCTCGCGAATGCCTTCTTCGAACACCCCGTGTGTTGACGGGTACGTCACCATCAATCCAGCCAATGAATCTTTCAGTTCAAGGGCCACCTGATGCAACTCTTCGATGTTGATGTTTCCATTTTCATCACAGCTTGTTACCACCACTTCAAATCCTGCCATCACTGCCGAGGCGGGGTTGGTCCCGTGAGCTGATGATGGGATAATCATTTTCTTACGGTGATGATCTCCACGTGATTCGTGGTATGCTTTGATGACCATCAATCCTGCGTATTCTCCTTGCGCACCGGAGTTTGGCTGCAAAGACATTGCAGCGAAGCCAGTGCATTCACACAAATCTTTTTCCAATTGGCGGAACATCGCGTGATATCCTGCAGCTTGCTCAAGCGGAGCAAAGGGGTGCATGTTGGCGAATTGAGGGTCGGTGATTGGAATAAGTTCCGAAGCTGCATTCAACTTCATGGTACACGATCCCAGTGGAATCATGCTATGAACGAGCGAAAGGTCTTTGTTTTCCAAACGCTTCAAGTAACGCATCATCTTCGATTCAGAATGGAAGCGGTTGAAGGTTGGATGTGTTAAAACAGCATCTGTGCGCAATTTTTCCGCGGACATGCTGCTTGTATGTTCAGGGATAAGATTCGGTGGAGTAGTGCCCATCAACTTCGCGAAAACGGATAAAATGGCAGTCACATCTGCTAAAGTATGAGGTTCTCCAAAGCTGATCGATTGTTCTGTATCGTTGATGTAGTGGAAGTTCATTCCAGCTGCTTCTGCTACTTTACGCAGTTCTGCAGAAGAAATACCTTTCACCCAAAGGGTATCGAAGAATGAGTCTGACCCCAGGTGAACGCCCATTGCTTTCAATCCAGCGGCAGTTTTTGTCGCCAATGAATGGCAATGCAAGGCAATTGATCGCAATCCATCTGGGCCGTGATAGACTGCATACATGCTCGCCATTACCGCTAAAAGTGCTTGCGCGGTGCAAATGTTTGATGTCGCCTTGTCGCGTTTGATGTGTTGCTCACGCGTTTGAAGTGCCATGCGCAGTGCTAAGTTGTCATCTGCATCTTTGGATACGCCAATGATTCGTCCCGGCATTGTTCTTTTGTAATCGTCTTTTGCAGAGAAAAAAGCTGCATGAGGTCCACCATATCCCATTGGAACCCCGAAACGTTGAGATGATCCCAAGACCACGTCGGCACCGAGAGATCCTGGCGAACGCAGAATGACAAGAGATAAAATGTCAGCAGCAACAGCAACCTGAACACCCAAAGCTTTGGCTGATGTTATAAATCCACTGATGTCGTGTACAACACCGCGTGCATCAGGATATTGAATCAATGCGCCGAAGAACCCGTTGCTCAAATCTTGTGTGTGTTGATCACCCACGACCAATTCAATTCCAAGGTTCTTAGCACGACCTTCTACCACATCAATTGTTTGTGGCATGCAAGTTGAAGAAATGAAGAAACGATTTTTCCCCTCCTTCACATCGCTGCGTGAACGTGAATTCCAGAACATGATCATGGCTTCTGCAGCAGCTGTACTTTCGTCTAACAATGAAGCATTGGCAATGTCCATACCTGTCAACTCTAGCACCATGGTTTGAAAATTCAAAAGCGCTTCAAGACGCCCTTGAGCTATTTCGGCTTGGTAAGGAGTATACGCAGTGTACCATCCTGGATTTTGCAAAACATTGCGCAGAATGACAGATGGAACTATTGTTTCGTTGTACCCAAGACCAATGAACGAACGAAAGACTTGGTTTTGTTTGCCAAGTTCGGCAATATGTTGCAAGTACTCTTGTTCCGACATGGCATCAGCGATTTGCAACTCACGATTAAGTCGAATAGGTGCTGGAATTGTTTTGCCAATCAGCTCTTCCACAGAGGAAACGCCAATTTTGTTCAACATTTGTGTCTTTTCCGATTCGCTCGGACCAATGTGACGGGTAGAGAAAGTGCTCATTAGAGACGGGATTTATTTAGGGTGCAAATATACATCAGCAAAAAAGAATAGGGCAGCATACGGGACGTAAAAATGTCCACATGTTACTCACAAATTTGAGGTGTGCTGCTCTTTGATTTTCACATTTCTTTAACACATGAAAACCACAATTGTTTATGATCAGCTTTTTACCCGATGAAGATTGCTCGATCGGTTGTAGCGCAGCTGATAGTTGCGTCTAAATTTCCCATTTTTACCTAGGAATTTCCCACCACCGAAGGTATCACCTGTGTAATAATATGGCAATCCAAAACCAAGGTGAACCTCATGTGAAGCGCCTTTGGCACGTGTGAGTGAACCTATGCCGTAATTGAAAGAATAGCCTACTCGGAATTTTCCAGCAATCAAGAAATCAGCACCTGCAATGAGAGCGTTTTCAGTGCGGTAACCTAAACTAACTCCTACAGACCCAAAGACTCCGCGAAGCAGGGCGTCTCCTTGAATGGGTGCATTTTTCGTGTACTTCAGTTGAATGTTCGGATTGAAATATGCATTTTTCCCAATTTCAAAAAAGTATCCTCCGATCAACATGTAATGCCAACGCGGTATGGTAAACCCACTTTCAGGTCCGCTTGGTGATTGCTGAAAAAGTTGAGGGATACTGATGCCAACATATCCTTTTGCCGAACGGTAATATGCCCCTAGGGATGCGTTTAATTTCCAAAGGTTGTAACTCTGCGAAAACGCTGGGTCATTGGGCATAGTCGTGCTTGCTGCTGCGAAATCGTAAATGACATTGTCTGCGCCAATACCAAGTCCTAGTGATAAATACTGCCGATTTGCGAAAACCATGCGGTAGGAGTACATCGCTGAAACAGATGTCGATTGATTCAAACCGATTTTATCACTGCAAAAATTTATTCCTAATGCCATGTTTGAGGTCAATTCACTGGCAACATTCATCCCAATTGTTGTTGGTGCCCCGGCCAGTCCCACCCATTGATTGCGGTAAACAAGATCAGCAGAAAGTTGTGCATCTGAAGCCAGAGCTGCAGGATTGTACATCGACTTCAAAAAATTGAACTGTGAATAACGAAAGACATTTTGCGCCTTTGTAGGGAGCGTCAATGCTATGAGTAGGAGAATGAGCAGTCCTTTTTTCATCGCTTGATCGTTGTGAAACCGGCGATTTGACTCGTCGAAACCGTGATTGAATAATAATAGGTTCCTTCCGGAAGTGGTCCTTTTCCTATGCACATGGGTGTACCGCATGTTCCATCCCAGTCGTTCTGATAAGTTGCGCTTTCATAGACTTTATCTCCCCAGCGATTGAACACAATAAGTTGTGCATTGAACTCTTCGATACCTGGAATTACAAATTGGTCGTTAATCATGTCACCATTCGGGGAAAATCCTGTAGGCGTATCAAAATTCAGCACGATTACAGCAATGCTGTCGTTGCGCTCACAACCGTTTGGAGCTGTGGAATACACATTGAAATGAGTGCTTGAATCGCCAATGAAACTGGTCGTTTGGGTAGAGAAATTGGACAAATCTTGATAAGGAGTCCATGTATAGGAGGTGTAACCATCAGGTCCTGAAATTTCTACAAAGCTTCCCGGACTCACGTAAAAGGTGTCTTCAATTGTTGCTGCAGGGATGTCGAGGTAATAGATGTCCTGTGTAAGGATAGTTGAACAGCTGCCGGTCATAATGGTGACAGAATACGATGTGTTTGCAGTGGGTGAAACCACAATGCTCGAACTTGTCTCTCCTGTTGACCAAAGATAAATGGTTCCTCCGCTTGCTACAATTGTGGTTGTTGAACCACTGCATACCGTTTCTGAACCATTCAGTGTTAATGCAAAATTGGGCTGAAGAATTGTAATTGCGGATGTTCCTGCGCAACCTTCATAATCCACAATATTTACTGTATACGTTCCCCCTTGCTGAATTTGCAGTGTAGAGTTGGTGCTTCCATCACTCCAAAGATATGAGGCAAAAGGCTCTGTTAAACTTAACAATGAGCCCGCTCCTTCTGGACAAAGTACATTTCCCTCTGAAGAAAGAAGAACACCCACAGGAGATGGATTCATGGTTACTTGTATGGTATCTTTAGAGACACAACCTAGAGCATCAATGGCCGTAACAACATACTGACCGCTAGAGGTGGCTTGAAGTGTTGAGGTGTTACCCGTTTGAGGCCCAGTCCATGCGTAGGCAATGAATCCTAAGGTTGCATGCAGGAAATTTGGATCTGCAGAACAAAATGAGATGGCATCGCCTTCTAGAATGGAAACATCGACATCACACAACAATTTCAATGGTTCACTGGCACTGCTCCATTGAACCGCAAAGAATATCAGTATGATGTTTAGGCAGTGTTTCATTACTCTACATAACTCAATTTCAACATATTTGAACTTCCAAGATCTTCCAATGGAATTGATGCAATATTAATAACTAAGTCGCCTTGTTGCACCAATTCTGCCTTTTTAAGTAAGTATTTTATGTCAGCAATGGTGTGATCGGTGCTGATTCGCTTGTCATAATAGAAGGCACGAACTCCCCAAACCAAATTCAATTGTGTTAGAATTTGTTGGTTACTCGTGAATACATAAATAGGTGCTTTTGGTCGCTGAGATGCAGTTTTGTACGCGGTATAACCGGAGAATGACATGGTAATAATGGCGCTAGCTTCCACACGTTGCGACAATCGACAAGCGTTGAAACAGATTGAATCAGAAATAAAACGCTCTTGATTTTTCTCAGGGATTTCTTCTTTGTTGTAGATGCCATCAAACTTCTCCATCTCCTTTACGATATTCGCCATAGTACGGATCACATCAATTGGAAATTTACCTACAGAAGTTTCGCCCGACAACATCACCGCATCAGCACCATCCAATACCGCATTGGCAACATCATTTACCTCTGCACGCGTTGGTGTAATGTTCGAAATCATACTTTCCATCATCTGTGTCGCCACGATGATCGGTCGAGCCATTAAGATGCATTTGTTGATCAGCATCTTTTGGATGATTGGCACATTCTGGTAAGGAATTTCAACCCCTAGGTCTCCTCGTGCAACCATCAACCCATCACTTTCCTTGATGATTTCATCGATATCGTCAATGGCTTCTGGCTTTTCAATCTTGGCAATCACTTTTGCCTTACATTGTCTAGCGGCGATGATATGTTTCAGTTCAATAATGTCTCTCGCCGAACGCACGAAGGACAATCCAATCCAATCTACATTTTGATCCAAGGCAAACTCTAAGTCCAACAAATCTTTCGGCGTTAGAGATGGCATAGAGATTTTTGTATTTGGGAAGTTCACCCCTTTTTTCGACGAAAGAATACCACCGTGAATCACACGTAAACGAATTTCTTTTGAGCCGTCTGAACTGATCACCTCTAGGGCAATTTTACCGTCATCTAGCAAGATGCGCTCACCCGGAGTTACATCTTGCGGAAGCTGTGAATAATTGATCGAAAAGCGCTCAGCTGTTCCAAGAATTTTTTCAGTAACGACAGTCACTTCTGATCCTGTAATGAGCTCAACACCGTTATCCGTCATCAGATCAGTCCGGATTTTTGGACCTTGAAGGTCAGCGAGAATGGCAACATTCAATCCTGTTTCTTCATTGAGCTCATGGATTATTTTTATCGCTGCAGCATGATCTTCGTATGCCCCATGGCTAAAATTTAAACGACAAACATTTAGTCCCTCGAGGAACATTTGTCGCAGGGTATTTTTATCGCTGGAAGCCGGACCGAGTGTCGCGACGATTTTGGTTTTTTTTGTAATCGGGTACATTGACCTGTTTTAATTAAAAATTAGTTGTTCTGTTGACTCAATTTCTTCGGGATCAAATGAAAACACCCCTAGAATACTTTGAACCTCTCTCAATTCAGAAATGAGCTTTTCCGTTTCCCACGAGTAGTTTTCGTACAAAAACAAGAAATAGTCAATCATTGGTTTCTCTGGTATTAGAAATTTACCCAAACTCTTGTTTTTGACAAGATAATATTCGGTGAAGTTATCGACATCTTTAAATTCATACATCGAGTGATCTGAAATTCGCTGTCCCTTTTTGTTGGTAGAAACATACTCTTCTTCCGAGCGCAAAAGGTTGATTCCTAGGCGTTCATTGACTCCCCATGCCAATCGATAATCGTTGTGGTGAGAACAAATGCCAATCATTTCAAAATCGTATTCTTGATCTACAGTTAGAATATGTTTTTTCGTTTTAGTCACCTTTGCAAAATGTGCCACTAAGGTAAGTAAAAACGACTATTAAGTGTTTAATGTCGCTTGTTTGAATGCGATGAAATGCAACTATCGTATCATTTACCTGCATTTTATGTCTTCGTCTTAACTAAAAAATAACAAATAAAATTACTTAAGTAATTAAAAAACAAGTAATTGAAAAAACGGCACGGCATTTGAAAATACCAATTCAAGTAAATATTAAATCTAAAAGTTATGAATGCTAAGAAAAATTCGAGGTACGACCTCGAGCGGAAGAGAATTGTCTTTTTTCAACTGGGATTATTGACAAGCGGTGCCTTTACATTGGCAGCCTTTACCTATAAATCACCCATTGAGAATGATGTGCAAAAGCATAGAGTTGTGGCACAGGAGCTTCTAGTGATTGAGGAGGTTCAAAAGGATATCCCAAAGCTTGCTGACCCAATTCCAGAGGTGGTTAAGGCTCCCGACGTATCAATTACCGGACCGACATTGAATATTACACAAGATGTGAATTCAAACATTAATCAGACAAACAATACGTCGACGAATGTGAAAAGCGACGTTGGGGTAGGTGGCATTACGGTAAAAACTGGGGATCTTGACCTCGATTTTGGAACAGTCGATGTCGACATTGAGATCGTAGAGATTCCTGCCAAGGATGCCCAATTTATTGGCGGAACGGCTGCAATGCAGAAATTTATCAATGAAAATTTGAAGTATCCTGATGATGCCATCGAAATGAACATGCAAGGAAGAATCTACCTTTCTTTTGTTGTGGAACGTGATGGTTCTGTGTCGAATGTCAATGTGGAGCGGGGTATATTTCAATCCATGGACAAAGAAGCTGCGCGTGTTGTTCGTTCGTTCCCGAATTGGATACCAGGTGAGATGCCTTCAGGGAAAGTTCGAACTCGGGTGCGCGTTCCGATCAATTTTACGCTTCAGTAAATTTAGAATTTGATTGCCATGAAACCCAATATCTTGACTTTATTTTTCTACCACAGAGTCGCAGAGAATAAAATTTTTGATGTGATTAACTTCACATGAAACGAAATTTAAATTCTCTGTGCTCTCTGTGACTCTCTGGTTGACAATAATTTACTGTTTCTTGATACCCAATAACTAGACTTTATTTTTCTCCAACCGAAATGATCTTCTTGATTTAGACCTTAGGTCTTCCATCCTTATCCAAATAATCAGGGATAAAACACTTTATAAATTTTCTCGATCCAGAATTTTCTCTGATTCTTGCCTCTTATTTTTCTTTTTTCTCGCTTCTCTTTTTATAAATCGATCGAATAGCCGTAATAGAATTACATGCCTATACTTTCTGAATATTGTCCATTCAATTTTTAAGTTTCGATTCCACAACTCATCAAGGATGATTCTGTCCTGTTTTCCCTGAATGAATCATCACGTTTTAAAATTAAATTATTATGAAAGCCACGGTGCACAGGAAAACTGAGTTAAAATTAGTAGTCAATGATTATTTGCAGAACGGTCAATTAACCATCGTTGTTTCGGAAGCTGTGCAACGCTATTTTCAAACGTTTCTGGTGCTTCAAAAAAATGACACAAAAGATCAGATGATTCCATTTCTCAAAGCTCTTTTGCCTGTTTTGAATGCCCGAATGATTCCGATCCCGAGTTTAAATACACTTATCCTACTTTACAATCGTTGGAAGAATTACCCAGGAATTATGAGAGATCTTAAATTCCTTTCGTCTCTTCTGAAAACTGCTCCTTCGCAGGAGTTTTGGTTTTTAATTATTCAACTGTCTGGAACAAACAAAGACTCGTTGCCTCTTCAGAGATGTCGCTTGAGCTTACTGTCCTGTATGTTCAATTTAGGGGTTTTAGATGAGCATGATGTTCAGTTTAATCCGTCTGTTTTTAGATCCATACTGACTCACCTTGTCAGAGAAGAAGATGAATCGACCCTAAGAAATAATTTGCGAGGTAATGATGGACATGGCTACAATGCGATGTTCCAACACATTCGATTGGTCAAAAAGCATGGCGTTTCTGCCTTGGAGATCATTGAAATGATTAGAATCCATTTTGCCCCTCCCAGCAAAGAAATACCGGTAACGCCATTGTACAAGGAGTTTATCGATTTACTTTACCAAAAATTACCGCCAAATTTTATGGCAATTCTCTATCATCGGGAAATCGCCAAATTATACTTCATATTTGTCAATAATCCTGACTTATTCCACGAATGGAAACCAGATGTCGGTGAAAATTTGAAAATCGACCTACTGATTAGGTCACTTTTTAAGTACTTTATAGTCTCGGAAGTCTTTATCAGATCGTTCTACCGCGACACAATGACCGCTGAAGAAAAAGAGTGGTTTGCGCACGTACTTCATGGAAACAATATTGTAACTGCAAAAGGATTACCTATCCAACTAACTCGGCGGGCTGCTCATGTTTTTAGATGTCATGAGGGAGGTGAACTATCTGTGACCCGAGCAATCATTTTTTCAAGCATTGATGCAGTGGTCAATGATAGATTTTTTTCTCAACAGGTCATTAATGCACTGCACGATACACGCAATGCATCGTTCTGGGTTAAAACAATGAGCATTCTTCACCAAAATGGCTTGTCATCGCGCAATGTAACTGAGGCAATGGACTACATCGAACAAAAAGTATTGGTGGAAGGTATTCAGTTGGATTTAAAACATAAAAAGATTCCAAACCTACTCGTGGACATTAACAATTGGCACCGCCAACTCAATGATGATTCATTGAAACTTACAAGAAGCCGCTTGTTACCAGATGCTAGGATTGATGACCACAAGATTGAATTTGACGGCAAAGATTATGAAATTATACAGTTAAAGAAGGTCGTCGATCTTTATCATGAAGGAAAGGAATTGCATCACTGTGTTTACTCCTATAAAACCCACTGTTATCGGCGACGTTGCTTTATTTTCTCCCTCAGATTAATCGATGCAGAACAAGAAGTGAAATCACTCATAACGCTTGAAATAAGGGGGAGCCAAATTGTTCAGGCAAAAGGCAAGTACAACCGTCAGCCCAATGAAATTGAATTAAAGCTAATTCGATTGTGGGCACAGGAAAAAGAACTGAGTTTTGTCGCTTGAGTTTCCATGAAAAAAAGGCAACACATCCTGCAGTTTGCTAAAGATGAAATTGGGAAAAAGTAAGTAGCGATTATTACTTAAATCTATTTTTTTGAAGAAACATCCCAAAATCGTTTTTTTTATCGGACGATTTCGTATACTATTGTAAACGTAGGGTTCCCACAAAACACTTTATCGAAAAAAAATAAAATTGGATTTTGTCCAACAGGAATTTTATTGTCTCATTTTTTTAAAGCGTCTTTTTATGTCTGTATCAATTTCACTTATTTCCGGCACGTCAAAATCTTTTAAGCTTATTCAGAAACAAGTTCCTATTCGTCCTAACCCCAACAAAAAGAAAGGGTATGACTATGTACTTGAAACGGATATGAAAACTATGCGTGAAAACTTCCGCGAACTTGTCCGTGGTCTGCCCGATTCTCCGGGGATACTTGTAATCTCTGGGGGATTTGGTTCCAACATGAATACCACGCTGAAGGTGCTTCAATCCGATGAGAGTATCCGCAGTGCTTTCGGGAATTTTCGGGAAGAATCTCCATTTCACTGGGTCTGCAACACGCTCTTGACTTTCGGTTACAAAGAAATCCGCTTCGAACTCGGGGAGGCTGCCTAAACAGCCGTTTTACACAAAAAACAAATTTATTATTTACCCTTAATCCATTTATTATGAAAAATCTGATCAACTTTTTTGCAACTCTCTTTGTAAGTGTCTCCTTGAGTGCACAAGATACCATCCCATGGATTCAGCGTCCGGAAAATGCCGTTTTCCTGACTAAGGTAGATTCGGTTTTCGAACTTCGTTTCAAAAAGCAAATGGATCTGTTCCCTATTATGGAGGCTGGTGCATTGAATTATGCCCGTTGCACAATGGAAATTAGTGAGTGTTCGGAAGAGTATATCTACAATGAGTCGTACATGCATGACATGATGATCTTCAGCTCTCCGGTTGAAGAATACACCATGGAAAGTGTGATAAAGGCTGTTGAAACTGCAGGTGTTGATCCCGCAATTTCGAGTTTCATGTACTTGTTGGATCCAGACAAGTATTGGGTCGGATACTTTGAATTGGGCGGCAAGTACTTGCTCGTCATCTGCCTTAGTGTGGACCGTGAAAAGGCCTATGCGGAGATGGGTGTGATATTCGAAAAGTAAACATGGGAATTTGGAATTTGGTTGCTTTGAAACCCA